>NZ_CP011120.1:1500000-1595000 GCF_001628715.1 Acetobacter oryzifermentans
TGGTGCGCACATCGAAAATCAGAAAGTACCGCTTGATAATATTGACGCCGAATTTTTTGTGACCGATGGCGCCATTGATCTGAAACGCCTGAATTTTGCAGTGGGGAATGGCACTCTGGCCAGCTCCGCTACCCTCAAGCCAGACGGAAAGTTGTTTGATACGACCGCGCGTATCGATTTTGCCCGCATTGACCTTTCACGCATTATGCAGGCTACCGCAAATTCAAAAGCCCAAGGTATTATTGGCGGGCATATGACACTCAAGGCGAAAGGTAATTCCATTGCCTCTCTGATGGCCGCAGGTAATGGGGGCCTTACGCTGGTTCTGGATCAAGGGGGGGATATTACAGCCATCTTGCCGAGTGTATTGGGTCTGCAACTGGCTAATGCTGTTCTTAGTGCGATTGGTCTTCCATCCCATACAGATATTCGCTGCTTTATTGCGGATATGCCGCTCAAGAATGGTATTGTCTCAACCAATACCTTGCTGCTTGAAACGGGCGAAGCCCGCACATTGGGTAAAGGCACTATCAATTTCCGCACAAACAAGCTGGATTATGAACTCACCACGCGTTCACAACATCCCACAATTGCTTCGCTACCAGGTGCATTCCATATTACCGGGCCTATCAAATCCCCCATGGTTCTTCCCGGTGCCGAAATTATTGGCCGCGCAGCCGCAGCTACCGGGCTTGGATTTGTTTTTCCGCCGCTTGCCTTGCTTCCAACCATTCAGTTCGGTGTAGGTGACAAATCTCTGTGCAGCCGCGCTGTTCAGGAAGTGAACAGCAATCCTGCCGCCGGGATTGCACCTGGAGCACTCTCTCATGCACGCGGTTCAGTAGGAAAACAAAAGCCTTCCTCCACGCAAGCCCGCGCAACAAACGGCAAGAAACCTGCGCCTGCTGAAAGGCCAAAAAAGGGACAACAAAAGCAAATGACACCTGCCGAAGTACGGGCCGCATGGGAGGCAAAACTTAAGAACAAGTAATAGGAAACCGCTGTTTATGCAGGGCTCTTCTTCCTGTAAGAGCAAGCCTTATTGATTTTTATTAGTGGCTACGGATCCAAGCAAGCAGCTTGCCCGTAGCCATCGGCAGCACAATCTGTCTTGCGTTCAAAAATTTTGCAAAATTTTACCTTTTGTTTCTGGTAAGCAAAATACAATCAGTAATGCCGAACCATAAGTAAACCCCTGCCCGTTTGCCCGTAATGCCTTAAGCTCTGTCGGCGATGAAGGCTGTACGAATAGAGCTTGTTTTTCATTGTAATGCTCCAAGGTTTTGGTCTTTCTCGTTGCCTTTCAAAAGATGGGTTAGTTCATCAACAAGACAGATGCGGCCTGCTCTGAACTGATAAAAGGCAACAACTTTGATCAGACTTTCCTCACCAGAGAGGTGTGTAATACGTGCTACGTGCACTGTGGCCGCTTCACTATGTGCTGGATATCGATTTCCAGCCGACTAAGGTTGGCACGCAAAGCGCGTGTGTGAGTTTGAAAGGCGCTTACGGGAATGCAGTTTTCAGCATGGCGCCAGCGCTTACGTATTCTCAATGCTCAGGAAAAACTGGCACGAGGTGATCATGTTACCCATGTTGCCGCTGCTATAGGTTACGAAAACCTGGGGGCATTTGCCGCAGCCTTTAAAAAGAACACAGGATATAGCCCCAGTGCCTATGCACAACGCTGCCGTGCTAAAGCTACTCCCCCAATGTGAATAGAAGCTGCATGAGATGAAGCACGTCTGGATCTCATTATAGCCCCATCATCATGTTTACAAAACAGTTTGCGTGCGTTCATCACAATATCGCGCAAGGGAAACCGGCTCTTGCGTTTACTCTTTAATTCATAAATCTGTTGTACTGAATAATAGCAATGACACGTCTTAGAACGTGCGCCCAAGGCCCTGTCTGCATGGATATTTTTACGAGGTCAATCATGAACTGTTCCGGGGGCATGTAATGAGGAATGAAACGGGTGCAACCACACAGATTCCTCTTCGTAAAATAATAGCTCTTTTTGCTTTAGGTAGTTGTGCGCTTCTGAATATTTATGCCACTCAGCCTATCCTGCCCGATATTGCACGGCAATTTGGCGTTAGCCTGGGGGCCAGCACCTGGACAATCAGTGCCTCCACGCTAGGCGTTGCAGTTGCTGCCCCGCTGGCGGGTGCTATCTCAGATCGCTTTGGGCGCAAACACATTATGATAATTGCGCTTATCGGGCTGATTGTCACAACCGCTAGCTGCGCTCTGGCATGGAGCTTTGCTGCTCTTTTTTCCCTACGGTTTGCACAAGGGTTACTGGTTCCGTTTATCTTTACCGCCGCCCTTGCTTATATTGCCGAGGAATGGTCGGGGCGTGCCGCAACCACCATAAACGGTGTGTATGTTGCGGGTACGGCGTTCGGTGGGTTCTGTGGCCGATTTCTTGCAGGTGCAGCCGCTGCATTAACGGGATGGCTTTCTACATTTCTTGTCTTTGCGGTTTTGCTTTCTTTCGTGCTTGCTCTTGCCGTGTTTTGTTTACCTACGGAGCGCCATTTCAAACCCAGCCCTTCCCTTTCTGAAAGTTTAAAAAGTGTCATAAAAGGCACGCAGGACTGGCGGCTACTAGCCACCTGTTTTATCGGCGCCAGCTTGCTGTTTCAGCAGGTCACCTCCTTTACCTATCTGAGCCTACGTTTGGGAGCGCCACCGTTCAGCCTGACCTCTCTAGAGGTTGGCGCCCTATTTGTGGTCTTTCTATTGCCAGTCTTGGTTACACCTTTCTTTGGGCGCCTTATTGGCAGGATTGGACGCACACAGGCTTTTCTGCTCTCACAAATAGCCGGAATTGTAGGAATTGTTCTCACACTTCCCCTCTATCTCCCTTCTATCGTGGTTGGGCTGGCTCTTTCCTGCATGGCCGTTTTTGCCGGACAATCCTGTGCTACTGGTTACACGGCGCGTCATGCCAAAACGGGCCGGTCTGCGGCAACTGGCCTCTATCTTACCTGCTATTATCTAGGTGGCAGTGTTGGGGCTGTTGCTCCCGCTCCTTTTTTCGCGCGTTATGGATGGCTTGGTTGCGCAGCCCTGATTTGTCTGGTTGCCCTTGCCAGTGCTGCACTCGCACGCGCAGCATGGCAAGAAATGGTTAATTGATTAATATGTACAATTCACGATTATTTACTCATATATAAATTTATTTATTCAGAAACTAATTTTCTTCAAACCTGTTGTTATTAGATAAGTGGTGGCTGGCAAAACGACCATTATACGCAGTGATCTATTCTTCATGTCTCCCTGCGCCGCTTTCGGAGATATATATGGTTGATATTATTTGCCGAAACAGCATTTTGTTCGATGGCCGTGGAAAATCTCCCGTCATTGCAGACGTTGCCATAACCGATGGCAAAATTACTGCAATCGGTACCCATCTTGAAGCCATACACGGTGCTATCGAGATGGAATGTCAGGGTTTGTGGTTAATGCCAGGATTACTGGATATTCATACACATCTTGATCTGGAAATCGAACTTGCCCCTGAATTGCCGGAAGTAGTACGCCACGGAACCACAACTGTTGTTATAAGCAATTGCTCCATTGGCGTGACGTATGGTCATCAGCGCCGCAATGGTGAAGACCCTATTGTTGATTGCTTCGCAAGGGTTGAGAATATGCCAAAGTCTGTTCTAAGCCGGGTTGCGGATGCCTGCTCATGGTCAGATTCACAAGGTTATCTTCACCATCTGGAAAGCCTGCCACTGGGGCCTAATGTGGTGCCGCTCATACCTCATTCCATGCTCAGGATTGAAGTTATGGGGTTAACCGCATCTATCAGCAGAGAGCCAACAAAGCAGGAGCTTGCCCAAATGGCGCAACTTCTGGAAGCTGGTATGTCTCAAGGTTATGCTGGTTTCTCAACCGATGCACTGCCTTTTCATTTCCTTGCCAACACACCAAACAAAAAGAAAAAAATCCCGACCCAATATGCGCGCTTTCCAGAATTATCCCGGCTTACAAATATTGTAAGACGTTATAATCGCGTTTGGCAGGCCACTCCCCCCAAAGACGATATTTTTGCCGCAGTACGCAGTTTTATGCTGACCAGCGGGCGCCTTTACAAACAACCGCTTAAAACAACAGTATTGGCAGCGATTGACCTACAGACCAATCGTTCCGCCATGTACCTTTGCCTTCTACTATCTTTCATTCTGAATTCCCCAATGCTGAAAGGAAATTTACGTTTTCAGGTTTTATCATCATCATTTCGTATCTGGAGTGATGGTGCCATCAATCCGATAGCGGATGAAGTGCCAGAGTTTCGGGTTCTCAACGAACTGGAACTTGATGACCGTCAAGGACGTGGCCACATTCTCAATGCCCCCGCATGGGTCAAAGCATTCCGAAAAATGTGGCTTAAGGGAAAAAACGGTTGGTCTCTTGCCAGAATGTTGCGGAGGCTCCGTTTGGAGGATGTTGTGCTAACTCGGCAACTCAATGACATGATTGTAGCAGAATGCCCACTGACCGATTGGGTTGGAGAAGCGCTGGAAGCCCCTTATCGCAGGCTTCTCAAGTATCAATCTTCAAATGGTCATGATGTTTTTCAGCATGATGAAGAAACGGAATTTTTCGCAAGCTTTCCAAACCCAATCAAAGATGATGCAGCATTTTTCCTCCATTTGCTGCGGGCATGGGATACAGATTTGCGTTGGGAAACAACTTTTGCAAACCGTAATGCCAAAACACTCAGAAAGCTCCTGTTTCACAATCAAACCCTACCGGGTTTTAATGACAGTGGCGCACATCTTGCCAATATTGGTTTTTATGACGGAAACCTGCGTGCATTAAAAATTGCACAGCAAGAAGGATTGCAGCAGGTTTCTTGCATGGTTCATCGCCTGACAGAACTTCCTGCAAAATTTTTCGGAATCAATGCAGGATTGGTGTGCCTCGGTGCACAAGCTGATCTTTGTATTATTGACCCTGTCGCTCTTGCACAATGGAACCCAGAAAAAACCTACCACTTCATGTACCGCCCTGAATTCGGATGCAGGCAAATTGTTAATCGTCCAGATGCCGTTGTACGGAGCGTTATTATCGGCGGGAAAGTAGCATGGGATAACGGCACGTATTCAGAAGAATTCGGGAAAACTGCATACGGACGGGTAATCAGGGCAAAAGACCATGCACAGAAAGGAGGATCTAGGTAACTATTTGATTATGTAGTATTTATTCAGGAATTTTCTTTCTAGAACTGATACTGACAGCAGTTCTGAGCATGTGGCTAAGAAAAAATAAATAAAATCAATACGTTAGTGCATATAAAAAAATAGTTCCGGATTAGGAACATTTTTATGTTGCAACCAAAGCAGATACGCTAGAGAATGAGTAATACGATTTTACATATTCGTATTACTGGAGTTCTCACATGCATCTGCTCTCGCCTCTCCGGAAAGCTCTCTTGGCTGGTGTTTGTGCTGCGGCAACTTTTGTCTCGGCCTCCGCATCTGCTGCAACACTGAAAGTTGGTTATAGCGACTGGCCCGGTTGGGTTGCATGGCAAGTTGCCATTGATAAAGGCTGGCTGAAGGAAGCTGGCGTGGATGCCGACTTCCAGTGGTTTGATTACAGTGCCTCTCTGGATGCCTTTTCTGCACACAAGCTTGATGCTGTTATGGCAACAAATGGTGATGCACTGGTAACAGGCGCAAATGGCCACAAGGGAGAGATGATCCTTGTAACAGACTATTCCGATGGCAATGATATGGTGGTGGCCCAGCCGGGAATTACCGATATGCAGGGCCTTAAGGGCAAATCTGTTGCGGTTGAAGAAGGATTGGTAGATCATCTCCTTTTGCTCAAAGGTTTGGAAAAAGCCGGTATGAGCGAGAAAGATGTCAAGCTAGTTAATACCAAAACCAATGAAACCCCTCAGGTTCTGGCTTCTGGCGAAGTTGCAGCCGTGGCTGCTTGGCAGCCTAATGCAGGCCAAGCCTTACATATGGTGCCCGGAGCGCGCCCGGTGTTTACATCGCATGAAGTGCCCGGACTGATTTATGATACTATCGTTGTTGATCCACAGTCCTTGCATGATAACCGCAATCAATGGCAGCGGTTGGTTGGTGTATGGGATCGTGTTGTTACTTACATTCAGGATCCCAAAACGCAGCCTGATGCCCTACGCATTATGGCAACCCGCACTGGGGTTTCTTCAAACACTTACAAACGCTTCCTAAAAGGCACGCATCTTCTGACACTTTCAGATGATAAAACTGTCTTTACAAAAAAGGATGGTTTGGACTCTCTCTACGGTTCTTCTGCCATCTCTGATGCCTTCAATGTACGTTACGGCGTGTATAAGACGCCGCAAAATGTGGGCAGCTACATTGATCCATCCTTTGTAAACGCCGTGAAATAAGGCTGAGGTAGGAGACCGCGATGCAAGGCCTTGCCGCCTCATGGAGATTGTATGGCCGGACAGACCGAACGGCACGTGGAGTGTTCGGTATTTTGGCGGTTCTCCTACCTTTACTAACATGGAGTGCTGTAAGCTACCTGCCTTTTATATGGCATCCGCAGGTGCTCATCACTGATCCCGGTGGAGAAGATTATCTTGAATCCGGCATGAGGATGAAGCGCGCAGACTTCAACCGCGCTGTGGATGAGATGCGAGCAAAACAACTGCCCGCTCCACAAGGAATTGCAACAAACCCTGTTTATTTCCCATCCCCTGGAGAAGTGCTGTCAGCCTTCGTGCATGCGTTTACCTCTGCGGCTCCAACTGGTGCAGAGCATTCCATCACGCAGGCTTTCGGGCACAGTATTCGGATTATTTTCTGGGGTTTTGTTATCTCGTCACTCATCGGGGTGCCGTTGGGTGTGTTGTGTGGCGCTTTGCCAGCCATGGCGCGCCTTATTGAGCCATCGGTAGATTTTTTTCGCTACCTGCCTGCCCCTGCCTTTGGCGCACTCGCTGTTGCTATTCTTGGTATTTATGATGCGCCCAAGATTGCTATTATTGTTATTGGCACGCTGTTCCAGCAAATACTTGTTATTGCCAACACAACCCGCAAACTGGATTTTGCCCTTATTGAGGCGGCACGCACACTTGGTGCACGCGGATTAAGACTGCTTTTTCGTGTGGTGATACCGGGGATTATGCCTGATCTGTACCGTGATCAACGCATCCTGCTGGGTTGGGCTTGGACGTATTTGATCGTAGCGGAGCTGATTGGCACATCATCTGGTATTACGTGGTTTATTACACAACAAGCCCGCTACCAGCATTTTGATAATGTGTACGCGGCTATGGCTCTTATCGGAATTGTCGGGCTGGGTACAGATATGGTTCTGGGCCTGCTGGCACGTAAGTTCTTTACATGGAAAAGGGAGAATGCCTGATGACCCAAAATTCTCTCCCTGACTATCGCATTTTACCGCCAGATGTGGCTGAACGCATGGCGCACATCAAACAGCGTGAATGTGTATTGAAAATTGACCATGTTGGAAAAGTATTCACCCAAAAGCGTAACCAGACCATAGCGCTGGAAGACATCAATTTAGACATCCATCGGCGTGAATTTGTATGTGTTGTTGGCCCATCCGGTTGCGGTAAATCTACACTTATCCGCATTCTTGCCGGGCTGGAAGACACGACCACAGGGCGTATCCTTGTGGATGGAAAACCAGTAAATGGCCCCGGCCCTGATCGCGGCATGGTGTTTCAGAAATACACGCTCTTTCCATGGATGGATGTGTGCCGCAATGTAATGTTTGGCATTGAAATGGGCGGAACTTCCAAGGCGGAAGCGCGCCGAGAAGCCATGCAATGGCTCCAGATTGTGGGGCTGGAACAATTTGCATCTTCTTTCCCGCATCAGCTTTCAGGCGGCATGCAACAACGCGTTGCCATTGTGCGCGCATTAGCTGCACGCCCACGCGTGCTGCTGATGGATGAATCCTTCAGCGCACTGGATGCCCAGACACGCCTGAAAATGCAGAATTATCTGATGGAGATCTGGCGCAAAATAGACATTACCATTGTGTTTATCACCCATGATCTGGATGAAGCCATTTATCTGGCAGACCGGATACTTGTGCTTAAGCCACGTCCGGGCCGGGTAGAGGAAGTTATCGAAGTACCGCTTTCCCGCCCCCGCCGGGCTACACAGATGACCTCAGACGAATTCCTCGCGACAAAAGCCCATCTGGAGGCACTCATTCGCTCCTTTGGTGATAACACCGAGGAAACGGATGAAGGAGCGGAAGATTTCAACATCCCCCTCCTCACCCTCGTAACAGATAAGGCGGAATAGGACGAACACTCATGAGCAGCCGGGAAACAAAAGAACAGGTCAGCCGTATCAGCGTTTCTCTGCCACCGGGGATCTTGCACGAACTGGATGCCATGGTGGCCGAAAAAGGTTATGCTAGTCGTTCACAAGCCATACAGAACATCCTGCATCAGGAGCTTATGGCATCACGGAAAGACTGCGCTGAGGAGTTGATGGCTGGTGTCATCATTCTCTTTTACAACAACGCCGCAACGGGTCTTTCCCAAAAACTGGCTGAACTGCAATACGAAAATCTGGCTGAGGTTATCAGCTCCCTGCATGTCAACCTTGTGCGCCGTCAGACACTTGAGGTGCTTCTGGTGCAAGGGCAGGTCAAAAAGCTTCAGGAGATTGCAGATCAGTTTATGACGCAATCTGGGGTTATTTCGGGAAAACTCCATCTTATTGCGTCTCTTATTCCGCCTGTTCATGAAAAAGGCCGTCCCCCACAGCTCGACACTGTGCCGTGCTGAATATCATTTTTTCAATTCACTCCACAACACAGGAGCGTTCCATGCAGATAGATCAACAGACCCCCGAATGGTATCGCGCCCGCTACAACCAGCTTCGCGATCAAGCATTGCTCAAGGAAAATAGTGCACGCCCGGCTGCTGCGCCTATTGAAATGGCAGAAGGCAGCGTTCTGCACCGTGAAACCATACCGGGAGGTTGGTACTGGAGCACACTTTTACCACGTGGGCAGGCGCTGCGGCTGATCAATACCCATGGCAATAATGGTGTTTCCGTAGGCATTTGGAACGCAGATGATCATAGTGAACGTTACAACGCGGGTGACACCATCAAACTGCAATGGACCACATGCCTGACAACAGGGCGTGTTCTGTTCTCTGATATGGGGCGTGTACTTGCTTCCATTATCAATGATTCCTGCGGCTTTAGTGATACACTCATGGGTGGCAGCACGCCGCAAAGCAATGCGCGCAATTTTGGTAATGCGGGCTTGCGTAATACCCGGAACAATCTGCGCTTGATTGCTGGCAAGCATGATATGGCCCAGCATGATGTTACATCCTGCATCAGTTTTTTCTCTCATATCAGCACGCAAGCAGATGGCAGCTTCCGCTGGGTTGAAGGCGATGTACAGCCGGGGGACTATGTAGATCTGCGTGCAGAAATGAATCTGCTTGTTGCTGTCTCCAACTGTCCGCACCCGTTGGCACCAGATAAAACCTTTGCCCCTGCCCCAATTGATGCCGTGCGCTGGCAAGCTCCTGCTTTTAAGCCAGATGATCTTTGCCGGACATTTTGCGAAGAAGCCCGCCGTGGCTTCGAAAACACAGATCCCCTCTTTGCCTGATCCAGGAACCAGACCCATGCCAGAATATGATATCAGCAAAGTTTTCTCTGCCATCACTCTAGATCAGGTTGTGCCTGCCCGCGTGCCGTGGTCTGGCGTTGTGCGCAAGGGGCAGGTTTTGCGCATTATTGACCTTGAAAGCCAGCAGGCGGTGGATGCCTTGTTCTATAATGCACATGCTTATTACGAACGTTACAGCGCGCAAGATACTCTTCTGAATCAGGGATCTGCCTATATTGGTAAAGGTGGACGCCTGTTTTCTAACGAAGGCAATGTGCTCATGACAGTTGTGGAAGATACTTGCGGGCGCCATGATACGCTGGCCGGTGCCTGTAGCTGTGAATCCAATACTGTACGCTTTGGGCACGAAACAAAATATATGCATGCATGCCGTGAAAACTTCCTTCTGGAAGTAGAAAAATACGGCATGGGCAAGCGTGATATCGTCAATAATGTCAATTTCTTCATGAATGTTCCCATTATGCAAAATGGTGAACTGGTTATTGACGATGGGCTTTCCATCCCCGGTGGTTTTGTTGATTTGCGTGCCGAAATGGATACGCTTGTTGTGCTGTCAAACTGCCCACAGGTCAACAATCCCTGCAACGGTTTCACACCCACGCCTATCCGCGTGGTTATTGGTGACCCCGCTTCTATTTGACACACCGAAAGATTAGCTATGTTCACTAAGGTTCTCATTGCCAATCGTGGAGAAATTGTCCGGCGTGTCAGTCGCACACTCCAGCGCATGAACATCGCTTCTGTAGCGGTATGCTCGGAAGCAGATCGCTTTACGCCCCCTGTTCTGGAAGCAGATGAAGCCGTGCTGATTGGCCCGGCTGCAGTAACAGATAGTTATCTGAACATGGATGCTATTCTGGATGCCTGTTCCAATACGGGCGCACAGGCTGTTCATCCCGGTTATGGGTTCCTTAGCGAACGTGCAGAATTTGCTGAAAAACTGGCCGAACGCGGTATTCGCTTCATGGGGCCACGCCCTGAACATATGCGTATGTTCGGCCTTAAGCATACAGCGCGTGAGCTAGCCAAACAGAACAACGTGCCGCTCCTGCCCGGTTCTGATATCCTGAACTCAGCCGATGAAGCCGCAATTGAAGCCGCGCGTATTGGTTACCCCGTCATGCTTAAAAGTACGGCAGGTGGTGGCGGCATTGGCATGCAAGTGTGCCATAACGAAACAGAATTGCGAGATTGCTTTGCTGCGGTCTCTCGTATGGGCGGCAATAATTTTGGCGATGCACGTGTTTTTCTTGAAAAATTCATTGCCTGCGCCCGCCACGTTGAAGTGCAAATTTTTGGGGATGGAAAAGGCAATATTCTCACGCTAGGTGAGCGCGATTGTTCCCTGCAGCGCCGCAACCAGAAGGTTATTGAAGAAACCCCGGCCCCCGGCCTTTCAGATACAACCCGCCAAGGCCTGCGTGAAGCAGCCCGTGCATTAGGTTCTGCCGTTGCATATGAATCCGCTGGCACGGTGGAGTTTATCTACGACACCGAAAGTAGCGAGTTCTATTTTCTTGAAGTAAACACCCGGCTACAGGTTGAGCACTGCGTTACCGAAGAGGTATTTGGCATAGACCTTGTGGAATGGATGGTACGCCAAGCAGATGGCAGTCTGATCTTACCACCGCAGGACAGCCTTATTCCGCAAGGCGTGGCAGTGGAAGCGCGTGTTTATGCTGAAAATCCTGCCGAAAATTTCCGTCCCTCAACTGGTCGCCTTACCGAGGTAAGTTTTGCACCAAACGTGCGGGTAGATGGATGGATAGAAACCGGCACCGAAGTAACCCCTTACTACGATCCAATGCTGGCAAAAGTTATTGCGCACGGGGCTACGCGAGAAGATGCCTTCCATAAACTTCATGAGGCTCTTTCTCGCTCCCGCATAGGGGGGCTGGAAAGCAACCTAGATTACTTACGTGCCATTACATCGGCTCCTGCCGTAATTGAGGGACGTGTATTCACAGGTCTTCTCAATAACTTTGCCTATATGCCAACGACTATTGAAGTTATCTCTCCGGGTTTGCAATCTACCGTGCAGGACTGGCCCGGGCGCATTGGATACTGGGATGTAGGTGTGCCCCCCAGCGGCCCTATGGATGATCGCAACTTTCGGCTGGCTAATCGCATTGTTGGCAATGCGGATGGTATAGCGGCTTTGGAGTTCACCGTTTCTGGCCCGGTTCTTCGCTTTAACGCTCCTGCCACCATTGGTCTTTCTGGGGCATTTATGCCTGCCACACTGGATGGCCAAGAGGTGCCTTACTGGGAACCTGTTGCGGTCAAGGCCGGTCAGATTTTAGCTTTGGGGCAGATTAAGGGGGCTGGCCATCGCACTTACCTTGCCATTCGGGGGGGTATTGATGCACCGCTTTATCTGGGGTCTTGCGCCACATTCATGCTTGGGCAGTTTGGCGGCCATGCTACTGGCCAATTGCGTACGGGTGATGTTTTACGCCTTGCGGCCCCACAGGCAGATGCGCCCCCCACAACCACCATTGCGCAGGAAGATCGCCCCGAGCTAACCCGCATGTGGGAACTGGGCGTGCTATACGGCCCACATGGTGCGCCAGATTTCTTCCGAGATGAAGATATTGCAGAGCTATTTTCCAGCGAATATGAAGTGCACTTCAACAGCGCACGCACTGGTGTTCGGCTGATTGGGCCGAAACCACGCTGGGCACGCACAGATGGCGGTGAAGCTGGGCTGCACCCCTCCAACATTCATGACAATGCCTATGCCATTGGCGCAATCGATTTTACAGGGGACATGCCCATCCTGCTGGGGCCGGACGGCCCCAGTTTGGGTGGCTTTGTGTGCCCAGCCGTGCTTGTGCGTGATGAATTGTGGAAAATGGGGCAGTTGCATCCCGGAGACAAAGTGCGTTTCCGCCGCGTGCAGCCCCAACCGCTGAACGTGGATTTTCTGCCAGCTCCCATTATGGGTGACAGCCCTATTCTCTTTCGTTCGGAAGGCGAAATCCCAGTTGTGTACCGCCGTGCGGGTGAAAACTATCTGCTGCTCGAATTCGGCCCGCCAGAACTGGATGTTACATTGCGGCTGCGTGCACAACTCGTGCTGGAACGTCTGAAAGCCGAGGCCATAAAGGGTATTATAGACCTTACGCCCGGTATTCGCTCCCTACAGGTGCATTACAATCCTGATGTCATTCCTCTTTCCACTCTGCTGGAAACCCTGCATGGCATTGAGCAAGCTCTGCCTTCAGGCGATGATGACATTGTGGTGCCAAGCCGTATCGTGCATCTGCCCGTATCATGGGATGATGAGCAGGCACGCTTGGCCATGCAGCGTTATCAGGAGCTTGTACGGCCAAATGCGCCATGGTGCCCTTCTAACATTGAGTTCATACGGCGTATTAACGGCCTTCCTTCTATTGAGTCTGTAAAGAACATCATCTTCAGCGCCTCATATCTTGTTATGGGGTTAGGCGATGTTTATCTGGGCGCCCCTGTCGCCACCCCTATTGATCCGCGCCATCGGCTTGTAACCACCAAATACAACCCCGCCCGTACATGGACACCAGATAACGTGGTGGGTATTGGCGGAAGCTATATGTGCATCTATGGCATGGAAGGCCCTGGTGGTTATCAGCTATTTGGTCGTACCACGCAGGTTTGGAATACATGGCGTACAACAGATGTGTTTCATGAAGGTACGCCGTGGCTTTTAAGATTTTTTGATCAGATCCGTTTCTATCCTGTCTCGCATGATGAGCTGATGGAAGCGCGTGCTGCTTTTCCGTATGGCCGTTTTTCCGTCAAGATTGAGGAAACACAGTTCAGCCTGAAGGAATATCGCGCTTTTCTTGAAAGCAATAAGAAAGAAATTGCCGCTGCCCAAGCCCGGCAACAAGCCGCCTTTGAAGCTGAACGGCAAGACTGGATTGCGAAGGGCCTTGATACATTCGAGGAAGAAACGAATGATAATCAGGCTGATGAATCTATCCTACCCGAAGGCCATATGGGGGTGGATAGCCCCGTACCCGGCAACGTATGGCAACTGCCTGTAAACGTGGGGGACCACGTTAAGGTAGGCGATACAGTCGCCATTATTGAATCCATGAAAACGGAAATGAAGATTTCCTCCCCAGCCACTGGTGTTGTGACTGAAATTCTCTGCCGCAAAGGGCGCGAAGTGCGAGGTGGTGAACGCATTATGGTTGTCCGCACAAGCTGATTTTTTATGCTCATCCAACGCTGATAGAACAGGAAAAAACATGACCCTGCCCAATATGTTGCAGATCACCCCGCTGCTTTCCGCCTATCGCGCCGGAACGCTTACGCCTATCAACATGGTGCATGAAGTTATTGCACGTATTGATGCCTATACCACCCAAGATCCGGCTGTGTGGATCAGCCGGGTTCCAACAGAAAAGCTCTTGGCCCGCGCTGCTGAATTGGAAAGACAAACTGCCGCTGATCTTCCGCTTTACGGTATTCCGTTTGCTGTAAAAGATAATATTGACGTTGCAGGTTTGCCCACAACCGCTGCATGCCCGGCCTTTGCCTACACGCCCCAAGAAAGCGCTGAGGTTGTACAGCGTTTGGAAGCTGCAGGCGCTCTTGTTATTGGCAAAACCAACCTTGACCAGTTTGCAACTGGCCTTGTTGGAATGCGCTCACCTTATGGCCAACCACATTGTGTGTTTAACCCTGACTATGTTTCTGGCGGTTCAAGTTCTGGGTCTGCTGTTGCTGTTTCCGCTGGGTTGGTATCATTCGCACTTGGCACAGATACGGCGGGTTCGGGCCGCGTGCCGGCTGCATTTAACAATATTGTTGGGCTTAAACCATCACGAGGTGTGCTCAGCACATACGGCCTTGTTTATGCCTGTGAATCTCTAGATTGTATCTCAGTTTTTGCAGGTTCAACGGGTGATGCGTGGGATGTTGAGCAGATTGCCGCTGCACCAGATGCACGCGCACCCTACTCGCGTGCACAAGATACCCGGCCATTGCCCCTTACAACCTTTCGGTTCGGGGTTCTGAAACAAGAAGATCGGTTTTTTGATGGTAACGCGGCAAATGCTGCGCTCTATGCCCATGCCATTCATCTGCTCGAACAGATGGGCGGTACGCCCGTTGAATTGGATTTTGCGCCCCTAAAGGAAACCGCAGCCCTGCTCTATAACGGCCCCTTTGTGGTGGAAAGATTAGCCGCGATAAAGGATTTTTACAGCACGCATCGTCAGGATATGGACCCAACAGTTGGCGCCATTATTTATGGTGCCCAAAAATATACAGCCACAGATGTGTTTGAGGGCATTTATCGCCAACACAGCCTCCAGCAAATAGCACAACGCATGTGGGCTGACTTTGACATCATGCTGCTGCCAACGGCACCACGTATTGTTACAAAGCAGGAGGTTATTGAGCAACCCATTGCAGCCAATAGTTTGCTGGGGGCTTATACCAATTTTGTAAATCTGCTTGATATGGCAGCTTGTGCTGTACCTGCCGGTTTTGCGCCAGATGGCCTTCCTTTTGGGGTAACATTCATTGCCCCGGCCTTCACCGATCAGGATTTGGCTAAATTGGCTGGGCGTTTTCATGATGCTTTAAATGAAGCTATTGGAGCAACACGCACGGATAAACCCGTATCAAAAAAAGCCGATGATACTGCGGCCCATGATCGTGTGCTTCTGGCTGTGGTTGGAGCGCATCTCAAAGGCTTTCCCCTGCACTGGCAGCTTGAGCAGGAACATGCTGTTTTACGGAGTACCACACGCACGGCCCCAGATTATCGCCTGTTTGCCCTGCCCGATGCCACGCCACCCAAGCCGGGCCTTGTGCGCGAACGGGGCTTTAAGGGTAATGGGCTGGAAGTGGAGGTTTACGAGCTTGATGCAGCAGGCTTTGGGCGCTTTGTAGCTTCTGTTCCACAACCCATGTCCATCGGTCGGATTACGTTAGAGAATGGGAAAGAGGTTTGCGGCTTTCTCTGTAGCGAAGCTGCGGCCCGTAGTGGTGTCGATATTACGGAAACAGGTGGCTGGCGGTATTATATGCAGACGCGGTAAACGACACTTAAAGTCTCATCTTCAAGGCAAGTATATTATGAGGTGCTGCCTGCTTTAGTGGAGGGCTTTCGTTATCCAAAAGTCTCGATAATTCACATTATTGTAGGGCCATTGTGATCTTGAGTAACTGCCCTTTATGATGACTGTTGTTCTTGAGAGAAATGGAGAGTTCACCCAATGACTACCCTCGGTTTAGTCGATGCCGAACAGCGCAACATGGTGGCTTCATTTCCGGCCTTCGATCCTGAACAGGATGATTTGATGGCATTCCGCCGCGACTTGGTGGAAGGAACAACAGCTCTTTTAAATTCCAGATCAGTTCAATATGAGGAGCGGTTGGTTCCCGGCCCTGATGACGCTCCTGATGACGCTCCTGATGACGCTCCTGATGTTCGTATCATCTTGTTTCACCCACCTAAATCCAAAAGAACAACGTCTGCTATTCTCTATGTTCATGGTGGCGGGATGATTGCAGGTACGCCCGACATGCAGGCTGGCACGCTGGGCCGACTGGCATCTGAAACAGGCACCTTGATTGTCTCGGTTGATTATCGGCTTGCACCCGAAGCGCCTTTCCCTGGTGGCCTGGAAGACGTTTATGCTGCCCTTATATGGCTGCATGACTGTGCGGAAGAAATGGGGATTGATCCCGATCGTATCATGGTTATGGGCGATAGTGGTGGAGGTTGCCTAGCTGCCGCCACAGCCCTTCTGGCGCGTGATCGTGGCAAGGTGAAATTACACGCCCAAGTTTTAATTTACCCAATGCTTGATTTGCGCACAGGTGGCGCAGATGCACCTTCTGATGATCCTACAACTGGAGAATTTGTCTGGACACGCGCCCAAAACCAACACGCATGGTCTGCCGTGCGTGGAAAGCTGGCGGCTGATGATCCGCGGTTTGGCTATTTATCACCCGCCTTCATGCCCGATCTCTCTGGATTGCCAGCAACATTCATTATCACGGGTGCACTGGATCTGTTTCGTGATGAAGATATAACTTTTGCGCATCGCCTATGGAAAGCGGCCGTGCCAACAGAACTTATCGTTTATGCAAACGCAGTGCATGCCTTTGATCTGCTACCTTCTTCCCTTGGCGAACGTGTGCGCCATGATGTGTTAGAAGCTGTGCGTCGCCTGCTCTAATGCGCACATATCTGTTATTTTGGTTTTAGAATTAGGGATAATTAGTAAAAGGAACATTCTTCCATCACTTGCAAATCTGTTACCAATTACGGACACTCCTCTTTCTCATGAAACACGCATAACTTTGTCATAATACGATAGAGAGTTGTGTTATTGAGCGCATGAACATGGCAGATAAAGGGGAATTTTCGGTGGATACAGAGCATAAACAGATTTCTGAAGACACCGATCAACCCCAGCCTACCGAAACACCTGTACTGCAAATCGCGCTACAAGAAGCCGTAAATGCAAGCCTTTGGGAAAACAGTGTTCCCATTCTTGAAGAGCTTGCCTTCGACAACAAAACCGATATCGAATATCCTACTGTTGAAGTTAGCATCAGCAGTGAACCCCCGTTTCTTACGCCGCGTTCATGGATGTTGCAGCAGGTTCGGCCCCAAGAACTGCGTGTGCTGAATGACCGTGATATCACGCTTGATGGGGCATTGCTCTCTGCCCAAACTGAAGCATCCAAAGCCGTAGTAACTGTTACCGCACATGCCGGAGAGCAGGAATTAACCAGAATCACCCGTGATGTTCGTGTATTGGCACGGAATGAGTGGGGCGGCCTATGTGGTATTCCCGATATTCTTGCCGCATTTGTTTTACCGAATGACCCTGCGATAGCCCGTATTTTGCGCACTGCTTCCGATATTTTACGGCAGGCAGGGCAATCTCCTTCTCTGGAAGGGTATCAGGGCGATAAAACCAGAGTATGGGCGCAGGCACAGGCGCTTTGGTGTGCCATTTGTGGGTTAAACATCACCTATATCAACCCTCCTGCATCGTTTGTAGAACATGGGCAACGCATTCGCCTCCCCTCTCAGGTGTATGAAGAACGGCTTGCCACCTGTCTGGATACCACTGTTCTATTTGCCGCCTGCCTTGAGGCCATAGGCCTGCGCCCCTTGATTGTCCTTACCAAAGGGCATGCCTTTGCAGGGTTCTGGCTTTCTCAGCAGGATGCGGGGGCGTCTATTGTTCAAGACCTTCCGGGCATACGTAACCGGCTGAAACTTGATGACCTGCGGGTTTTCGAAACAACGCTGGTAACGGCGGCCCGCAAACCTGGTTTTGCAACGGCTTGTGAGCGCGGAGAAGCCAACCTGCGTGATATCGGCGATGATGATGAGGACGCATTCCGCGAAATTATCGATGTGCATCGCGCACGTCTTCGCCGCATTCGCCCACTTTCTACGCCGGGTTCTCATACAGATACAAATCTTGATGAAACCTCGGAAGATGCTTCCGAACAGCCGCTTTTTGAAGCTGCTCCTACCCTACGGGAAGAACGGGAGGAAGAACAGCTACCAGATCGCCCGGCTGATCGTGTTCAGCGCTGGTGCAATCGCCTTCTTGATATGTCGGCACGCAACCGCCTGCTTAATCTACCAAAGTCTGACCGTCAGCAGATTGAAATTGATTGCCCAGAGCCAGCAGCGCTGGAAGACATGCTGGCAGACATGCGTGCTGGCGGTAACGCCAAACCTTTGCGCTTTATTTCCGCACCAGACCTGATGGATGAAGCAGACCCCCGCAACAAGGCGCTTCATCAAGGGCGCCATCATGAGGATACCGCACGCGCCTATGCTATAGAGGCTCTTACGCGGCGTGAGATTGTTGTTCCGCGCAAGAAAGAGAATCTTCAGAACGCCCTTATCGAGATTTATCGTCAAGCCAGAGCTGCCGAACAGGAAGGTGGCACAAACGTGCTCTTTCTAACCATAGGAGCTTTGGCTTGGACACCACAGGACAAGAGTAAACCTTATCTGGCGCCGCTCATTCTTGTTCCGGTTATTCTGGAACGGGCCAGCATCAAATCTCCCTTTACGCTACGCGCGCATAGCGATGAAACCCGCATAAACACAACACTGCTGGAAATGCTGCGAGCGGATTATGATATCCGCATCCCCCTACTGGAGCATGAAAATCTTCCCGAAGATGCTTCGGGGCTGGATGTGCCAAAAATTATCGAAGCGTTCCGGCTTCATCTACGCCATATTCCGGGCTGGGAAATTCGTGAACACGTTAGCCTGACAACATTAAGTTTTTCAAAGTTCTTAATGTGGAAAGACCTTCTTGAACGGCGCGACAAGCTCGCTACCAATGATGTTGCAAGCCGCCTGTTAAATGGTGTCAAAGAAACAGAACAGGAGGGTGCAACACCACCCGTCGGATTTGATGCTTCTCAGGATCTTGATACAGCATTGGCTGAAGCCGATCTGGTTTGCCCGATGGAAGCAGATTCATCACAACTCAAGGCTGTTGCGCGTGCGGCTGCGGGCGAAAATTTTGTGCTGATTGGCCCACCCGGAACAGGTAAAAGCCAGACCATTGGCAACATTATTGCCAACACCCTTGCACAAGGCCGCACCGTGCTGTTTGTGGCCGAAAAACGCACGGCACTGGAAGTTGTGCGTAATCGGCTGGAAAAGCTGGGCATTGCTGAATTCTGTCTAGATCTGTTTTCGCCCAAAGCCAATAAAATGGGTGTGCTCCAGCAATTTCAATCTGCTCAAGCCGCGTTGGAAGATTTTCAGCAAGAAGAATACGCACACACCAAACAAGCGCTTGATGCATTGCGCCTTGAACTGAATGCTTATGTTCATGCGCTCCACACCCCATACCGAAATGGCTGGACGCCTTACCGCGGTATTGGCATGACATTGCGTGCGCAGGAAGAAAAAATCGTACGCGTTCCTCTTGAGTGGCTTAATGCTGATACGCATTCAAAAACAGATTACGACAACCTCGTGCAGGCCGCTGAAGATCTTGCCACACTGTATGCCCGTATTGGTGATATTGTTATATCGCCCCAATTAGCCGGGCTTGAGCAAACAGAATGGTCTCCGCTATGGGAGGCTCGGTTGCTGGATACAGTCAATGGAACACTGGCAGCCTTGGGAAAGCTCCGCAACGCGGCACATGATGTGGTCAAGGCGCTTGCGTTAGGGGCAGATAATTTATCGTTTGTGCGCCTTGGCCAGATTGATGCGCTATGTGCACATTTATTACAGCCACATGCAGCCGGTTGGGCGTTTGGAGATACCGCTCAGAACATTTGCGATCAGGTGCTTGCTGAAAAAGAATATGTTGCCCAACACCGCGCCTTGACTGAAGACCTGAATACACGTTGGAAAGAAAGCGTTGGCACACTGCCTGTGTCTGACATTCTTGCTGAATGGCAGACAACAAAGGATAAATGGCTCTTAGCCCGTTCCATGGGGCAAAAATCCATCCGCAAGCGGTTGAATGATCATGCCATAGCGATGCCGGAAGATTGCGAAAGCGATCTGGAAAAGCTGGTGGAACGCAAGACTATAGCCAGCAAGCTGGAGGAAGCACCGCACAAGGCACATATTGGTGCTCTATGGCGCGGTCTTGATACAGATTTCGATCAGATAAATCTTGTTTTTGAATGGGGCCAACGCGCCAGAAGCCAGCTTGCCGGGTGTATGACAGATACTGCCGCCCTTCTTTCAGCGCGTGCTCATCTCAAAACCTTATTGACAGAAGGGCAAGACCTGCTGGCATCGGGCGGCAGTGTTCATACTGTAATAACGCAATATCGAGCTGCCTTTTCATCACTAGAAGCAACCCTAAAAACACTCGCCGAGTGCAGTGCCAGTAATATCAGCACCTTGGTAAACCCTAAAGCTGCTGACTGGCTCAGCGAAATCCAGGAAAAACTACAAAACTGGAAAAACTCTGCGCGTGAATTACGAGATTGGTGTGCATGGCAACGTGCCTGCCACCATGCAGCACAACTGGGCTTAACACCGCTGGTGACAGCAATTGAGCACGGTCTGGTTACGCCAGAAGATGTTCTTTCTGTTTTTGAGGCCAATTACGCCCGCTGGTGGACCATGCATGCCGTAAGTAATTCCGCATTGTTAAGCGGTTTTGTGGCGGCAACTCATGAAGGCCGTATCCTGCGTTTTCGTGAACTTGATGAAAAACTGAAAAACCTTGCCGTACGGTTGATACGCGCACGCTTGGCAGGAAAAATTCCCAGGGAAGCTGCGCGGCAGCACGATCCCGAATACAAAGTATTAACCCGCGAAATTGCAAAAAAGACACGTCATCTTCCAGTGCGCCAATTGGCAGAGAAAATGCCCAGCGCCCTGAGAACATTAACCCCATGTCTGATGATGAGCCCGCTTTCAGTTGCCCAATATCTGCCAACAGATGCAGAACCTTTCGATCTGGTGATTTTTGATGAAGCATCCCAGATTGCAACATGGGATGCCATTGGCGCTATTGGCCGGGGGAAACAGGTTATTGTTGCGGGAGACCCCAAGCAGCTTCCGCCAACAGACTTTTTTGTGGCAGGCAGAGCTGCTGACGATGTTGCGACATCCGATGAAATGACAGACCTTGATTCCATCCTGGACGAATGTCTTGGGGCTGGTATTCCTGCCATTAGTCTGGAATGGCATTATCGGAGCCGCCATGAAAGCCTGATCGCTTTTTCCAACCAGACATATTATAGCGGCAACCTTGTTACCTTTCCCTCACCTGTTACATCTGATCAGGCTGTGTCGTTCCGTTTTGTGCCCAAAGGTGTTTACGAACCCGGACGCAACGGGTCTCACACCAATCCCGTAGAAGCACGTATGGTCGTTGCGGAAGCAGTAAAGATTATGCGTGATGGGCGTGAACGTTCGGTTGGTATTGTAACCTTTAATGGTGAACAGCAAAAACTTATTGTGGATCTTCTGGAAGCAGAAATTCGCAAAGATCCCAGCCTTGAAAGATTTACAGGTGATGCGGCACCAGAGCCTCTGCTTGTAAAAAATCTGGAAAATATTCAAGGTGAAGAGCGCGATGTTATGCTGTTCTCTCTAACGTATGGGCCGGATGTTACGGGCAAGATCTCCATGAATTTTGGGCCGCTTAACCGAGATGGTGGTGAACGGCGCCTGAATGTTGCCATCACCCGCGCCAGAGAGCAGTTGATTGTGTTCGGGTCACTCCGTGGCGATCAGATTGCAATTGAGCGGACGCGTGCCGCAGGTGTGCGTGATCTGCGCCGTTTTCTGCTATTTGCTGAACGCGGTGCAACAGCACTGGCAGGTGCACATGAAGGTTCCGTAGGCGGTTATGACAGTGTATTTGAAGTTGAAGTTGCAACCATGCTGCGCACCAAAGGCTGGAATGTTACAACGCAAGTGGGTGTATCCGGCTTCCGTATTGATCTGGGTGTGATTGATCCTGATCTTCCCACCGCATTTCTGGCTGGTATTGAATGTGATGGTGCCACCTACCACCGAAGCGCCACTGCGCGTGATCGGGATAGATTGCGGCAGGCCGTGCTGGAAAACCTTGGTTGGAATATCCTGCGCATTTGGTCTACAGACTGGTGGACCAATGCGCCGCGTGAAGTAGAACGGATTGACCGTGCCTTGAACGGCTTTTTGGAAGAAACCCGTAAAAAACGCGCTGAACAAGCAGAACACGATGCCGCAATGGCTGCTGCAAGCCTGAATGAAATTGTCCCCCAAATAGAGGAAATTTCAGCTCCTCCGTTGGGTACACAACAAATAGAGCCACCCCCACAAACCTCAGCCCCCGAAGTGTTGGCAATATCTGCACCACCAACGGAACCCCTTTACGCCAAGGCTCCGGCTGAGAGTGTTGCACCAACAACCGAGAAACCAGTTATTGATCCCTCACGCTTTAATCAGGAAGATTATCTTCCAACCTTAACACAACTGATTCATCAGAGTGTGGATGAAGCAGGCGTTATACGTGAAGATGTGCTGATCCAGACACTCTCGCGCGATCATGGCTTTGCACGGGTGAACAGAGATATCCGAGAGCGTATTCAGCGCGCTGTTCCTTCATCACTTGGCCGCACAGAAGAAAATGTTGGCGTATTCCTGTGGTCAGAGCGCCTGCCTGTTTCTGCACGCCTGCCTTTGGCTTCATGCGCTTCAGAAAAAAATGTAGATCCTGCCAAGGTACCCCTGCCCGCTCTTGTGGATCTTGCCTGTCGCGCCATTGCGATTGATTGCCCGGATGATGAAGCCATTACGCGTATGCGCGATGCCTGCGGCATGAGCCGAATGGGGCAAGCAACACGCACGCGCTTTGCTGAAGCTTTGCAAGCAGCACGCCAGATAAATATCAATCAAGACGAGCCATCATTCTGAAACAGCATTACTCATGATAGCCGCCCGGCAATCAGGCTGCACGGGTTGGGCGGTGATCACCCGCAACGGTTTCACCAAAAGGCCCCATGTTGTTCAGGCTCGCCTTGCCATGCACAGAGTGTGCGGTTGGCAGATTGGGCAACACGAGTTCACCAAACCGATAAACTTCCTCCAGATGCGGGTAGCCAGAGAAAATGAATGTATCGATACCGAGCCTACGGTATTCATCAATACGCTCGGCTACAGTATCCGGGTCTCCTACCAAGGCAGTTCCTGCCCCGCCACGCACAAGCCCCACACCCGCCCATAAGTTGGGGCTGATTTCCAGTTTGTCACGACGCCCCCCGTGCAGTGCGCTCATACGCGCCTGACCTACGGAATCCATCCGAGCAAAAACTTTCTGAGCTTTTGCAATTGTCGCATCATCCAAATGACTGATCAGGCGGTCAGCCTCGTGCCATGCTTCTTCTGCCGTTTCGCGCACGATAACATGCAAGCGAATACCAAAGGAGACCTCTCGCCCCTGTGCATGCGCTAATTTGCGCACATGGCTGATTTTTTCGGCCACCTGTGCCGGAGGCTCACCCCATGTCAAATATTTGTCGATTGATTTGGCAGCGACATGCGTGGCTGCTTCTGATGACCCGCCAAAATACAAAGATGGACCATTATGCTGATATGCAGGAAACAGCAGACGACCATCTTTTATTGTAAAGTGTTTTCCTCCAAAATTAACATTCTCACCACGTAGCAGGGCACGGAAGATATCAAGAAATTCATCTGTGATTTCATATCGTGTGGCATGATCGGCAAATAGCCCATCCCCCGCATTTTCAGCCGGATTACCACCTGTTACAATATTGATCAGCAACCGCCCGTTAGAAAAACGGTCCAGCGTTGCGGTCATGCGTGCAGCCAAAGTGGGAGATAACAAGCCGGGTCTTACGGCTATCAGGTAACGCAATTGTTCTGTAATGGGCGCCAAAGCTGAGGCCACAACCCAACTATCTTCGCAACTCTGCCCGGTTGGGATTAAAACACCATAATACCCTAGTGTATCAGCCGCTTTTGCAATTTGCTGTAAGTAGGGCAAATCAACTGGTCTGCCGCCTTTTTGTGTACCCAAATAGCGACTGTCCCCATGAGTGGGCAGGAACCAGAGCACATTGATCTTATCAGGAACTGCGAAGGACATGATTAGGATACCTTGAAAAATGTTTCTTGGGGGACAAGCGGTTCAGCCGGAGCCTTGAGTGCGTAAGGTGCGCGATAACGGCCACGCTGCTGCACAGTCGTCGTTATCAGGCCAATAACGTCACGCGCTGTTTCAAACGTGTGGTAGTGGCGCAGGTTGATGTCATCAATCCGTGGAGAAAAACCCTGAGAGGAACGTACTTGATATGTCATTACGACCTCGTTGCTTATTATATAATAACTACTCCAAATGCGTATTCCGCACACCAACACGCTAACGACCACAAAAAATGAGTCAATAAAATTATCACTATTATATATAGTTTTATATGTGTTTTTAGGCTTGAAACAATGAATTTTCTACCAAAAATTGCTTTCTAATTTTTGTTATTATGTTGTTTTTAAAAAATATATTCTTATATAAACAACAAATTTTTATAGTGCATTATGGAAGGAACACTTTTTGATAACATACGCAAATAAGCGCCTAATATAGGTTTTAAAATGCCCTCTTTCTGTGAATCGAAGTTGATCTGATCGGTTTATAACATTTCCGAGCCAAAATTCTCTCATTGACATATATATTCACGTCATAAATGTTGTATATCATTACCACCTTATGAAAATGGTGAAATATATATTCCATGCCGATTGATCTACAGACCGAGCACGATGCCATTGATGCAGCCACGCATCTCAAACAGCAGTTTGCCGCACGGGCAGCTCATCATGATCGCACTGGAGTTTTTGCTCAGGAAAATATTGATGATCTACGTCAGGCAGGGCTGCTGTCTTTACGTATATCTACACCACAGCGCCCTACTCCATTCACTCTAGGCGTTGTGCAGGATATTGTTGGACAGATTGCTCAGGGTGATGCTTCTACGGCGTTGGTTATGGTCAATCATTACATGGTGCGTGCCGCCATTGCTCATCATGAATTTGGATCTGGCAACACGGCCTGCTGGATAGAAGATGAACAACATGATCAATTACTGAACATCCTGCTAGCGGAACCAGATCTTGGGTCTATATCTCAGGGTGGACTGCCCAGCACAGTTGCCACTCGTACAACAACCGGATGGATTTTAACTGGGCGCAAGGCATATGTAACAGGCATTCCCGGTTTATCTTGGCTTTTGGTACGCGCCCGCACGAGTGATGATCCTGCGCAGGTTGGCACATTTATTGTGCCCGCCAAGGCAGATGGTATCCATGTTCTTGAAAACTGGGATCACATCGGTATGCGTGCCAGCAATAGCCATGAAATCACGTTTACAGATGTTACCCTGCCCCCTGATGCTGCTCTGGAACTTTATGCGCCTGATACACCCCCCGCAGGGCGCAATACCCTCGTTATATGGAATACTGGCCTCTTGGGTGCTTTGTATAATGGCATCGCAACATCTGCTCTGGCATGGTTTTGTGAGTTCCTGAAAAACCGTGTTCCATCCAATCTAGGAGCGCCGCTGGCAACATTACCTTCAATGCGCGATGCAGTAGGTGGATTTACCATTACATTGCACATGGATGCCATGCTGTTACGGCTTTACGCCACAGATGTAGAAGCTATGCGCCCACCCCATGAACTGAAGGCCCATGCCGCGGTTATAAAGACGCGTGTTGTTGATGCTGCGGCTGACTTTACATCCGCTTTACTTGGCTTGGCAGGTAATGCTGGGTTATCGGCCCATAACCCGTTAGAGCGTGCTCATCGCGATGCGCTATGTGGGCGTATTCATGCACCACATGCAGAATTACTCAGGCGAATTGCGGGCCAGAAGGCTCTTTCATAAATTCAGAAACATTTCTTGCTACTGGAAAAATCATGACAACAGCGCCCGATCGTGCTCCTAATTCTTCTGTGCTCCCCGCCATTCTTAACCGTTGGTCTCCACGAGCATTCCAGCCAGAAGCTATTAGTCAAGAAGAGTTGCTTGCGCTTATAGATGCTGGACGATGGGCCCCTTCTGCCTATAACATACAGCCTTGGCGCTTTATTTACGCACGACGCGGCACGGCAGAATGGGAGCGCTTTTTATCATGGCTCATACCATTTAATCAGTCATGGGCAGAAAATGCATCGGCCATCATTTATGTGGCATCTCAAACCATAACACTCTCAAACCGCACAGGAGAGCCCTCTCCGCTGCCAACCCATGCATTTGATACAGGTGCCGCCGCTGTTCTGATACAAATTCAAGCAGCGCATAACGGCTGGGCAACGCACCCCATAAGTGGTTTTGACCACGCTTTGGCCCATGCTGGTTTGGAATTACCAGAAGAATACGAACTGCATGCAGCCATTATTCTTGGTCGACAGGGGAAATTAGAAACTCTACCGCAAGATATGCAAAAACGTGAGGTTCCCTCTGGCCGGAATTCTCTCAGCACAGTTTCTTTTGAAGGAAGATGGAACCCTTCAAAAGAAACCAATATGGATGAGTAAATGCCATGAGCTGGAAGGTTAGAAAAACCAAGAGGTTTTGAGAACCTTCCATGTTATGGATGAAGGATACCCGTCAATTTTTAACCTCATCTTCCTAAGTAGAATGGTTTTGATTTTTATAATAACAAAATTTTAGAATTCAATTCGGGCCGTTACTTTGAAGGATCGCCCAGGCTGAGTGTAGTAGCGCTCGGAAAGGGAGCTGGATGACTGACCATAAGGAAGTGACGCCGCATTATAATATGCTTTATCAAAAATATTGTACATTCCAGCCTGAATACGCAAAGGTTTGTAAAATGATGGGCTATACCAACCATTCAGATCAAAAATAACATATCCGGGTGTTTTCCACTGGTTGGTTAATGCGCCGGTTGAAGTCAGATACTTGGCATTGTCACGCCCCGAAGCAAACGTGCCCGACAGATCTGCGCCCCAGCGTTGTGTTTTATACCCAAAACCGATAATTCCACGGAAAGGCGAAACCGAGCTTAGGTGGAAGTTCATATTCTGGTCACGGCCATCTGCATAAGCCAGTGACCCCCATACGTGCCAGTGATCATCAAATGCCCAGTTTCCGCTGGCTTCCACCCCATAAATACGCACATGTGCCAAATTGGTATAGCCATAGCAGAGCATATAGCCAGTACAGCCGCTTATACCCATCATATCTATAAAGTTATGGTAGTGGTTATCGTAGAAAGAAAGCTTGGCACCTCGTTCTGAATTTCCATATTTCATGCCAACTTCCCACCCTCGGCTACTTTCAGGCTTAAGATCTGGGTTGCCAACAACCTGATACACTGGTGGAGTGCTGTAGTTTAAATATTCCTCGGTTGCAGAGGGTGCGCGGTATGCCTCGGCATACTGTCCATATAGAATAACATCTTTGGCAATGCGCGCTTCTACTAGAATTTTTGGCGAAAAATGAGACCCATGCGCACCGTGCGGTAGCCCCGCATAACCAGCATTGGCCATATAGGAAGCCGTATTGTGTGTGTCTCGCTGGAAATAATCAAACCGGAAACCCGGCGTAATATGCAGCCACTCACCACGGCCAATGCCAATGCGGTCTTGTACAATCGCCCCCATATCCGTACCGTGTACTTTAGGCATATCCGAAAAATTATCATGAGTATAAGCATTTGACAGAGCACGCTGGCCAGTTTGGGTCTGGTAGGTATCTGTTAGAAAGACCTCTCCTCCGTAAGTGAGGGCATGATGCAACGGACCAGTGAAGATGTTGTTTGTGGCTGAACCCGTTACGCCGTAGGATTCCACAGGCAATGTGAGATGCTGGTGCACATAGGCTGTCGGTCGGGTTGGATCATTGTTTGTAATATCCGTATCAGTCTGAATACTTTGCCAATACGCCAGAAAATGCGCTTCGCTAAACAAGTCTGTTGGGCTGCTCGCCTGATAATCATAATTGGCAGATACGCGCGAGCGTTGGTTCTCGCTGCGTGTGCGATAGACATTTGTTGCCGTTGTTTCTGATGTTCTGGTGCGTTCATTATAATTTCGGTCAAACCATTCGCCAGTTAGGCCTATTCTATGGCCACCAGCAAAATAGTGCCTGACTTTACCAAGAAAACTACCTTGCTCATACGATGCTGGGTCTTTTGCAGTACGTGTTCGCCCATACCCGTAAGTATCGCCTCGGTTTCCAGTTTCGCTTCCGTCCTGATAGCCACCCTGAAGCAAAAATACTGTGTTTTTATAGCGTGCAGCAAACGCCTGATTAAGCAATGCGGCTTCACTTGCCCCATTATAGGTAAGTTTGGTGAGCCCCCCAAAGGTTTTGCCGGGTTTAAGCAAATCCTCTGGGTCCAGCGTGCGCAATGCAATAACACCACCCAGCGCGCCCGTACCAAAAAAGCTGGAATCTGCGCTTTTAACAACGTCTATTGCACCAAGGGAATTGAAATCGAAATTGTTAACACCCCCTTGAGCAGAATTGAAAGAACCAGCATAGGCCCCATCGTTTGCCCATGGCATACGCACGCCATCTATGGTGGTGAGAATTCGGTTTTGGTCCAGACCACGAATGTTGATACTGGAATTACCATTACTATAGTTAACCGAGGCATCTATTCGGCGTGCATAGTCTTCCAAGCTATCTATCTGACGGTCACGCAATGTTTTGAGGGTTGTTGTGGTTGTTAGCACACCGGCTTTACCTACTGCGCTGTGATCCTTATCTGGATTAAACTTCATGGAATCCAGAATGTCTGTTGTTCCACTTACCTTTACCGGACCCAGAATAACTGTCTGGGGAGAAACTGCACCAGGTTTATTGGTATTTTTACCAGCATGCGCCTGCGCGGCAGTTTCTGCCTTGGGGGAAGCAGATTCTGTTGTGGCGGCAAAAGCCGGTGTTACACAAGCATATGCCAGAGCTGTTGTTGCCAGCATCCGGTAACGCATAACCCGGTAGAAAAAAGGTTGCGTTATCATTGTACATCCACATTGTTAATAATGAGAATCATTATTATTTTATGATGCACAGGGAGCGGTCCCCCATCAAGCTCTTATTGCACATGATTATCATTTGCGTTAAATAAGTCACACATGCGCATCTCTCTGCATGCGTTTATGTCGTAAAGGCCAATAACATGACCAACATGTCCGATCCCCTTTCACTTTCTCTCCGCCTTAAAGACGCAACCCACACGCTCCATGAAGATCTGGACAAAAGCATCATGGCGCATGGTCTGTTCTCCAGCGCCGAGAAATACAAAAGTTTTGTGCAACTTCAGTATTTATTCCATCGGGATATCAATGATCTGTACAAGCATGACCAACTGCTAGAGATCATTCCTGATCTGGCTACCAGAAACCGCTTTGCACAAGTTTGTCAGGATATGCGAGATCTTAACCTACCCTTTCCTGAAGCGGGCTCTTCTATATGTATCCAAGATGCTTCAACCGCCGTAGGCTGGCTATACGTGGCAGAAGGTTCGAAACTTGGTGCAAATTTTTTAACAAAACTGGTTGAAAAACTGGGCTTTACCGAAAACTTTGGCGGACGCCATCTTGCCGCAGACCCTGGCGGCCGAGGCCCATCCTGGAATGCATTTAAAAGCGCTATTGACCTTGCAGGGTTTGACCCAGTTCTAGCTACAGCCGGGGCTAAGTCTGGTTTTATGCGCGTGAAAAACTATATGATAACGTCTGACACGCTTATCAGCACATCAAACTGATTTTCTGAAGAAATAAAAATGACCTGAAATCCAAAGGAATTTCAGGTCATAAAGTTACTATAAGATGGCAGATAAAGGATATCAGACTGTCACATCCTGCAATACGCTGAATCCTTCAAACACAGGAGGCCCGGCAGTTAGCGCACGGCCCTGCCCCGCACCTGCATGTGCCTGCCGAAACTGCTCAGACTGTGTCCAGTCTACAAATGCATCGTATGAATCCCATACCGTGTGAGAAGCGTAAAGCCTACCTCCATCCTTTTCTGGGCCTTTTAAAAACTGGAAACTAACAAAGCCTGGAACAGTCTTTAATAAAACCTCACGTTCCAGCCAACGCTTCTGGAAGGCATCTTCATTTCCCGGTGCCACCAAAAAACGGTTCATGGCGATATATTGAGACATATCCTGATCCTTTCCTGTAACTATTATTGGTAAATCATATCATGTGGCAAAACGTAGGGCTTGCCGCTACCTACGTGCATGCGCACCCGCCCTTCTTCCAGCCCAAACACATGGCTGGCCAACGCGTTGGTTAAAACCTGCTCCGGTGCCCCCTGCGCATAAATGCTTCCCTCGTGCATCACCACAATGCGGTCTGCGCAGGCAGCGGCCCAATTCAGATCATGAATAACCAACACCACACCACCGCCACTTGTGGCATGGGCGCGCGCAAGATTAAGAACCAGATGCTGCCGAGACAAATCCTGAGCCGAGATCGGCTCATCCAGCAGCAAAAAACCTGGGGGGCAGTCCGTGCCATGCACGGCAGCCTCCAGTTGCATCAGAACCCGCGCCAGATGAACACGCTGCCGCTCCCCTCCGGACAGATCCATAACATCGCGCTCAGCAAAAGCAGCCAATCCAACCCGTTCAAGCAACTTTCCGGCAAGCTCAAAACGGACTGGAGCGCTCATGAATGGAGCAGAAATTTGCCCGCCCATTGCCACCAACTCACGCAGCGTGAACTGAGCCCGCAACGGAAAGTCCTGCATTAACATAGCCCGGCTGGCCGCCAGCCGAGCAGACGAAAATGTGGTTATAGGAACATCATCAAGCTGCACATCACCACTGGTTGCGGGCAATAAACCGCTAACAAGGCGCAGCAATGTGCTTTTACCAGCGCCATTTGGCCCGATAATGGCCGTTAGCTGACCAGGCGCGAAGTCTAGAGAGGCTCCATGCACAATATCTTTGCCACGAACACGCCAGCCCGCATTACGCAAGGAAAGCTTCATGCCAGTTTTTCCCTGTCATGAGTGCGTGTTAGCAGCCAGACAAAAACTGGTGTACCTAAAACCGCTGTTACAATTCCCACAGGCACATCTGCGGGCATGGCAATAACGCGCGCCAACGTATCTGCCGCTATCAACAGAATTGCCCCTAACAAGGCACTTCCCGGCAGTACCAGCCGATGATCTGGCCCTGTCATCAACCGCACCAAATGGGGAACCACAACGCCTACAAACCCAATGGCCCCAACAAAAGAAACCGTAGGGCCAACAGCGCAGGCAACCGAGAACATAGCGCATCGTTTGATACGCTCCACAGGATACCCCATCAGCCTTGCATCATTCTCTCCCAGTAACAGGGCGTTCAGAGGCATAGCCAGACGCGCTGTTACCCACGCAGCCACCAACAGGAAAGGACATAACAAGCCTATGCGTGGCCATGTTGCCCCCGCAAAACTGCCCATCGTCCAAAAAGTTAGATCACGTAATGCCGTGTCATTCGCGCGGAAGATAAGGATGCCGGTTAACGCACCAGAAAACGCGCTGAACGCCACTCCTGCTAGCAGGATCATGCTCACAGATGTAGCACCGCCACGCGTTGCAAACATATAAAGCAAACATGCGGCAACAAAACTACCCAACATACCCGCGGCGGGAACGGCCCATGCCGTGCTCATGATTACCGCATGCACGCCCCCACCCCCTAAATCCAGCCATGCTCCGCCCAATACAATCATGCAGGCCGTAGCCAAAGCCGCCCCTGAGGACACGCCAATCAACCCGGGGTCCGCCAACGGATTTCTAAAAAGCCCTTGCATAACAGCACCGGCCACGGCCAAAGCCGCCCCTGTAAGCCCGGCCATAACAACACGAGGGCCGCGGATCTGAGTCAGAACAACCCGGTCTGCAAAGCTATCTGCCTGTGTACCACCAGGCCACAATGCCGTAAGGTGTACGCCTGTTGCCCCAACGTTGAGAGAAACTGCCATAACCAGCATTAATAATGGCAACAAGGCACACAGCAACAGAACAACATGTCGCCGCATCATCATGCAGGGTGACTCACCGCCGCCATCATTCTGGCAAGGTCTAAAGCAGCCTGAGGCGTACGGGGGCCAAAGCCTAGCAGGCGCTCTCCTTCCATGCTCACAAAAGCATTGTTACGCCCTGCTGGAGTAAGCTTGAAGCCGGGATCTGCCTGTAAAGCTGAACGGAGAGTGGTTGCTGTTTGATCCATGAGCAGAATAATGTCTGGCCGAAGGGCTACAAGATTTTCCTGATCCACAATCTTGTAACCTTGCATATCAGCACCGGCGTTAACACCTCCGGCAAGGCGGATCATGGCATCTGCTGCCGTTCCTTTACCTGCTGCCATAGGGCGGTTATTTGTCATGCGCATGACAAACAAGACACGCGGCTTTTCTGTATGCACGGTGCGCCATGCATTCAACTGCCGGAACTGCTCGGCAATAGTGCTGCACAACTGCTCACCTGCCGGTTGAGCCCCAACAATATCAGCTAAAAAACGGGTGCGCTGTTCAATTGCTTCAGAAGATGGGGTGGCATCTACAAACACGACAGGAACACCTGATGCCACAAGCTGATCCATAGCTGCGGGCGGCCCTGCATCGTTCATGGTCAGCACAAGATCCGGCCGTAGGGACAAAACCCCTTCAGACGAGATGGCACGCATGTAACCCAGATCTTTTTTCTCTTTTCGCGCTACTTCTGGCCATGTGGAAGTTTGATCCACCGCCAAAATCGCACTTGAGCGGCCTAATGCGTACAGTGTTTCGGTTATAGTGCCACCAATGCTGGCTATTCTTGTTGCGCCGTGGAGTGTAATGCGTCGGCCTCGGCAATCTGTAACAATACGAGGTGTAACCTCATGCGTTACATCTTGTGCCAACCCGGCCTGCGGCATGCAGGTTGAGGCCATTCCAAAAGCCAGCATGGCGCCCAAAGAACGGCGAGACAGCAATGGTGTGGCTGCAATCTGATCACGATGCTTATTTGCTAACCAATGGTTTTTCATCAGGCTGCCTGCTCCATATTTTGATGCACGGCGCTCAACACAGCCTTCCGCTCAAGCCTGCGGGCTTTAAAACGGTTCATGACGATAAACATTGCCCCTCCACACTACAAAATGTCTTCAAATCCAACATTTTTCACAAACGCGGCGCGGTCGTGCGCATCAAATCGTACCCACCCTTTCACAATAGAGAATGAGAATCAATATCATTTTCTAGACAAAACCATGAGGCTGCATAGTGATAAAGCCATCCTTCCCGTGATATGCTCCTACGGGAACCGGCCCGGATCGGTTTTATCCGGCTTGGAGAAACCATAGTGGGTGCCATATCCTTAAACCAATCTTCTGCACGCAAACAATTCGTGGCCAGAGCGCGGGCTTGTATAGAGTTTGCACTCTGCAACCCCGCTCTTTACCATCTGATGTTCAGTTCCGGCGATGAGTAGCCAACTTCTTGAAGAAAAGGTTGGGGCAGATCCCGTTCAGGCTACGCTTGGCGTGCTCCTAGATGGCATGTGCTGCAATAATTGATCGGACTCCGGTATGATATCTACTTTATAGGAAAAACATTTCACCAGATTTTTATTGCCTTATTCTTTTCTGGCATTTTGCATAAAATCACCCAAACCAGCATCCATGGCGAGCTGAAACGCTTTTAGTGTTTCCGCTCCCACATAATGTTCCAACCCTTCTGCATCAATGCGTGCATTGCACGGGCTTACACCAAGAGCCAGAAGAAACGCTTCAACAATACGATGTCGTGCGCGGACTTTTTCTGCCATTTCGCGCCCCTCGGGTGTTAGAAAAATACCGCGATAAGGTTTGCGAGCAACCAGCCCTTCGTCACCAAGGCGTATCAACATTTTGGCGACTGTTGGCTGAGAAACCCCCAGCCGAGTTGCCAGATCAACCTGCCGGGCCTCCTGCCCTTCATCCAGAAGATCTGCAATAAGTTCTACATAATCTTCAATAAGCGCATGCTGCCGCGCTACACGGCTGATACGGAACCCTTCTGAATGTGTTTGTGCATCAGGGAGAGTATCTGCTGTATCAAAAGTTTGCTGCATTCCCACTTTCCAACCAATCCGTAGGGCTGTGTTGGCTCCATACCGCTAAGATTATTCTGTTAAGTATAAAGTATTCCAACAGGAATATCTTGCATTAGATATCATGCAAATGCACAGCAACTAAAAGTTGCCTTATGCTTTGTAATATAGCATATTGCATATTTAATCAGGTACAGTTTAGTCTGGATTTATGTCCCAAGACTCGCAAGCCCCTGCCCCACCGTTGTCTGCCCAAAAATCTGCATGGCGTTTTGCTAAAACGACAGAAGCAGGCAGCAAAAGTTTGCCGGAATCTTTTGCCAGCATTAAATTGCCTGCGGCTGGTAAATCGTGGTTCAAGCGTTTTCTGGCTTTTGTGGGGCCAGGTTACATGGTTTCCGTAGGGTATATGGACCCCGGAAACTGGGCGACTGATTTACAAGGTGGCGCCCAGTTTGGTTATAGGCTGCTGGCCGTCATCATGCTTTCAAACCTGATGGCTATTCTTCTTCAAGCTCTGTCTGCCAGACTGGGCATTGCAACGGGCCGCGATCTGGCTCAGGCGTGTCGAGATCATTTTCCGCCTGCCATCAATATTGCTCTTTGGCTGGCTTGCGAACTTGCCATTATTGCATGTGATCTGGCTGAGGTAATTGGCACAGCCGTAGCGCTTCAGCTTTTATTTGGTATTCCGCTTTTAGGCGGGGCAATTATTTCGGTTCTTGATGCCTTTCTCGTACTCTTTTTAATGAACCGAGGATTCCGGTATCTAGAAGCGTTTGTTATTGCATTGCTCAGCATTATTGCCATCTGTTTTGGTGTGCAGATTATGGCCGCAGCTCCGCCTGTTGCTGACGTGCTTAAAGGCTTTATTCCCTCTCCCAAAATTATAACCAATAGCCAGATGCTTTACATTGCAATCGGCATTATTGGCGCTACGGTTATGCCGCATAACTTGTATCTGCATTCATCTATCGTGCAGACACGCGCATTCGAGCACACATTATCTGGCCGCAGAGAAGCTATTCGGTGGGCCACATGGGATAGTACAATTGCCCTTGTGTTGGCCCTGTTTATTAATGCTGCCATTCTCATCGTTGCCGCAGCGGCCTTCCACACAACTGGGCACCAGAATGTTGCGGAAATAGAGGATGCCTACCGCCTGCTCTCTCCCGTTCTTGGCTTGGGTATTGCATCAACCCTGTTTGCGGTTGCTCTTTTAGCTGCCGGCACCAATTCAACTGTAACCGGCACATTAGCTGGACAAATTATTATGGAAGGCTTTTTACGGTTAAAAATACCGCATTGGATGCAACGGCTCCTCACTCGCGGCCTTGCCATTATGCCTGTCATAGTAGTGACAGCCCTTTACGGGAATAAGGGTGTGGGGGAACTGCTGATGCTAAGCCAGGTTATCCTATCCATGCAGCTTCCTTTTGCCGTTATTCCTTTAATTCTATTTGTATCTGACCGCCAGAAAATGGGAGAGCTTGTCATCTCTCGCAAAACAACCATCTTAGCTTGGGTTGTGGCTGCTATTATTCTGGTTCTCAACTTTAAACTTTTGTATGATACTGTTTTGTAATAACGCTACAGACTTTAAATATTACAACGCTAAAAATATACTATAAGCCTGCAAATGGAATCAACCAATGAAAAAACTGGCCAACGCCTTTACCTCGCGCGGCCAGTGTTAACTATTGTAGATATGATAAAATCTCTTAAATACATTACTATCGGGCTTCTATGTCATGCCCGACAGAAGGTGTTACGGTGATAGAAGCCCCCTGCACTGCCAACCCGTGTTCAGCCGCTACCCGACGCAGTAAAATAACAACTTCTGGCGCATTACACGGAATTTTCCGCCCTGTTCCGACTTCAATAAAAAGAACAGATGGTAGAACCTTCGGTTCCGGGGCCACGCTGTAGCGCCACAGTCGGTCGGGCGTAACATCCCGACGCAGGATATCACGCGCTACCAACAAATTCAGATTACGCTGGATAGAACCCTGAGAAGGCGCGTGACCGTTTGTCATTACGCTAAGCGCTTTCCATATTTCTACCACCGTAGCATGTGGCTCAACCTCTAGCACACCATGTAGAAGCACTCGGCGCAGATCAGTCATCCTAATGCCAACATCTTCGCAACGTTCTTCCAAACGCCGCACTGCGCTGCGGCTGGCCCCCATACCGGGGCGGATCTGCTTCAAGGCGGGCGGAGAACGGCGATATGCGGAAAATGCAAGCATGGTTTTGATCCTGTCACGATCTGAAAAAGGAATGATGGAAAACCTTAGTTTTCGCCACTATGGATATAAAATTCGACGGGTACGGTAAGTGTGATGGGGTCTCCCGCCACGCTATCTGGTGGGATAGGCAATGGCTGAGCCCGCTTGGGCAACGCCACGGCCTCCTGATCAAGCAGCGCATGGCCAGAACTACTGGCCAGCGTAACTGAAAGCACATGCCCCTTACGATCCATGGAGAACGTTACGGTGGGGACACCCTCCTGATGATCAGCCATGGCATCCGACGGATAGCGCTTAAACTTCTCCAATTGCGCCAATAATGCGCCCTGCCATGTCACCGGATCATGTGATGCCTTGGAAGAAGACGCACCGGGTGCTGGCGCAGCCTGTGCCGGCGCTGGAGGCGCTTCTGATGATGGCGGCGCAGTTGTTGTCTCGGCTGGAGGTGTTTTATCCGGGATCGGTTTTTTGAGATGCGGCACCGGCTTGTGTTTTTTAACGATTTTACGCGGCTTTTTCGGTTTGGGCACTGGCACCGGTGGATTAGGCGCGGGCGATGGCGGAGCCGTAACCTTTGGTGGCTCTACCGGAGCCGGATCAGGAATGGACTGGATCTGCTGTGGGCCGATGGGGGCATCTGTTGGCGGTGTGGGTGTTGAAACCGGTTCAGGCGCCATATCTATCGCAATGGCCGCCGGAGGAGGCTCAGGCACCGTTACAGCCGGTGGTGGCAGGCGCATGATCCACCAGACAGCACCGCCACTTACGGCAAGCACGGCAAGCAACGAAAAACCCCAACGCAGCGCATCATCTCGCTGTGTCTGGCGCAACTGGCTGCGCTGCCAGTCAGCAAAGGAAATAGCTCCTTCTGGTGCCTGCGTTATATCCGCAGTTCCACTCATGGCGCGGCTCCCGCTGCGTTTACACTGCCAGTAGAAACAGCCGCGCTTCCTGCTTCGCTCCCTTCTTCCTGCCCCTGAAGGTTGACGAGCGCGACCTTGAGATAACCAGCCGAACGCAGCTTATCCATCACGCCCATGAGCGTACCGTAATCAACAGTTTTATCTGCACGCAGAAAAATGCGCTGGTCTTTGTTACCCTTGGTTGCTGTTTCCAGCGCTCCTGGCAAGGCATCGGCAGCAATGTCGTCTTCACCCAATGCCAGACCATGATCGGCCTTTACGGTTAGAAACACCGGGTCATCTGGGCGTGGCGTTGGTTTTTCTGTTGAGGATGGTAGATCTACTGGCACATTCACTGTGGTAAGTGGTGCTGTAACCATAAAAATCACCAGTAGTACCAGCATCACGTCAATAAAGGGTGTAACATTGATCTCGCTGGCCTCATGCGGGCTTTCATCGGTGTGGCGGATACGGATCATGCCGCTTACTCCCCGGCCACCGTGCGGGCATCGCGGTTTTGTTGCCCTAAACGCACTATATTGCCCCGTTCCATCTGCATCTGGCTACGCCCCAGATCACGCGAGACCAGACGCATAACAAGAGATGTCAGGTCAGCCACCTGTGCGCGGCAGGATGCTGTCTGGCGGGCAAGGTGATTGTAAATCACCACTGCAGGAATAGCCGCCACCAGACCAAGGGCTGTTGCCAGTAGCGCCTCTGCAATGCCGGGAGCTACGACAGCGAGGCTGGTAGCCTTGCTGGCGGCAATGCCGGTGAACGAGGTCATGATCCCCCACACCGTGCCAAACAGGCCAATAAAGGGAGATGTTGCGCCAATGGTGGCCAGTAAGCCAGTGCCGCGCATGAGCCTACGCCCCTCGGCGGCTTCCAACCGTTCAAGGTGCAACACAATCCGTTCTTTCAGGCCCTCGCTATCATCGGGAATATCCTGCGAACGTGTGCGTTCGGTCTCGGCTGCCATGACAAGCGTATGGGCAATACCGTTTTTACGCGTGCCTTCCTCGCCCAAATCCAGCGTACCTGCTTGCTCCAAAGTGTGTTCGGCTTTGGCTAGTTTGACCCGCACACGTAGCAGTTCAACTGACTTGGCAATAAAGATGGTCCATGTCAGTAGAGCTGCTACAGCCAGCAAAACCATCACGCAGCGCACTACGAGGCCAGCATTAAGGAACATCTCCCACGGAGAGAAGGAAATTGGTGCAAGATCGGTCATGAAAGACCTCCTTTGGAAGACGGTCTATTCCAAGCCCGGATCAGGCAAACGACCGTAACAATAAGGGGAATGGAAAGAGCTGCCCAAGACAGGCCAAGCCAGATACCGTGCTGGCCCAAAAGCGCTGACAGCAACCCAAATGTGGTAAGCAGCCCCAGCGCAATTGGCCACGGCCAAACAAACACGGATGGGCGTGGTGCTGTGCCGTGAGAAGAAATGATGGGTGCCTGATGAGAAAAGGCGTTCATCACACATCTCCCACAAGGACAGGCATTCCGTCGGTTTCGTCCAGTTCGTAACCAAGCTTACGCAGGCGGGCATCGGTAGCTATCTTCCGCTTATTGGCCCACAGCACCAGACCACTGACCAACACGCCAATCACCACCACATCCAGTAGCGCCCATAGGATACGCAACGGCATGCCACCGTAATCACCAAAATGCAGAGGACGAGAGATTTCCAGAAAGCGGAGATACCACGGCATTGGATACGCCCCGGTTAATGCACCCGTGCGCGCATCCACCAAAACTGGCGTAAACAAACGTGCACGTAGTGGTGTGCTCCCACGCGTCCACAGCACGTAATGCACTGGGCTACCAAAGGAAGATCCGGGATAGGACAGGCCCGTAACCTCATTGCCGGGTGCCGCTTTGGCTGCCGTATTAAACGCAGCTTGCACAGAGGATAGATGATCCTGCGAGGGCACCGGTAGATTGGCATAGGGTTTGAGAGTCTGCCTTACATCTGTTACGCGCCACAGGCCAAATAGCGGGGTTTGGAGCTCGTTGACCAAGCCTGTAAAACCAACCACCATTGCCCACATCAGCGTAGCCACGCCCAATAGGTTATGCAGGTCTAGCCATGTTAAGCGCGCGGCACGATCCTTCCGCACAGAACCGAATGGTAGGCGCTTCATAAAACGCCCATACAACACTGTGCCGGAAACTAAAGAGGCAACAAAGATACCCCCCATTGCCCCGAGAAACAGGCGGCCAGTCAACCCGGCAAACAGGCTGGTATGGAGCTGGTTGCAAATCCCCATAATAATGCCGGTCCAGGTGCGTGGCTTTTGGGGCGCATCAGCAGGGCGTGATTGCTTCAGCACTTTTGCTGTGCGCGCATCAAACTTGATCCAGTGGCTGGAATTCCGATCTGGGTAGTTTTTATCTTCTTCCAACGCTTGCCAGCTTGGAGCCATGGAGACGATTACGGCTGGCTCATCATCATCTGGATTAACATTCGTAATGATTTGTTCTGGGTAAAGCGCCCTCGCCTTTTCTACAATAACATCCAGACTGGCGTTTGGCGTATTCGGCGGCAGCACCTCGTAAGGTGGATCATCGTCCCCTACGAACGTATCCCAGATTTGTTCGGAAAAAAGCAGCGGCAGGCCCGTTACGCAGATAATGAGTAGAAACAGCGTACAAACCAGACTGGTCCATTTATGAACCACAAACCAGCGGCGAAGGGTAACGGGCCGTTCTGGGCCGCCTTGATTATGCGGCCTGTCTGTGCGGTGTATTCAGGGGTTGCCAATTCCATGGCAATAGTTCGTGGAGCCGATTGATCTTGTGCTCGTTGATACGGGCCAGGACGTCGGCGAGGTAATCGTGCGGGTTGATGCCTGAGAGTTTTGCGCTTTCGATAAGCGTCATGGCATCAGCGATGTTGTCGCCCCCGGCGTCTGAACCGGCAAACAGATAGTTTTTCCGCCCGATGCATACCGGTCGTATGGCCCGTTCGGCAGGATTGTTGTCGATGGCAACACGACCATCTTCGAGGAAGAGGGTAAAGGCTGCCCACCGGTTGAGCGCATAACGGATTGCTTTTGCCAGTTCCCCCTTGCCTGGGATACGGGCGAGCTGTGTTTCGCACCATGCGTGGAATGCTGTGACACGAGGGCGGCTTTTTTCCTGTCGGACAGCCAGACGATACGGAGCAGGAGACCCGGTGAGCTGCCGCTCGATATCGTAGAGTTCCCCGATCTGCTCGAGTGCTTCCCTTGCGATTGTCGAATCACTGCCCTTCCAGACATCATGGAAGGCCCTGCGGAGATGAGCCCAGCAGGCCGCTTCGCGCACATGCACGGTTCCCGTTGCATCGGGTTTATACAGATCCCTGAACCCCGCGTAGGCGTCAGCCTGCAGAATGCCCCGGAACTGTGCCAGATGGGTCTGGGGATTGATCCCCTTGCGATCGGGAGAGAACCAGTAGGCCACGGCGGGCGGATCACTCCCGCCCCAGGGGCGGGGATCGCGCAGATAGGTCCAGATCCGCCCTTCCTTCACACCACGTGGTTTACCAGCCTGGCGCAGACGGGAATCAAGAACCTGGATGGGTGTATCATCGGCATGCAGCAGGTCTGCCCCAACGACATCCTGACGGATCAGATCTGTGAGAGGACGCAGAACGGCAACGGCCTGACCACACCAGTCGATCAGGGTTGAACGGGGAATGTCCACACCCTGACGGGAAAAGATCTCATTCTGACGATAAAGCGGAATGTGATCATCGAATTTTGAGACCAGGATATGGGCCAGCAGCCCGGGGCCAGCCATGCCCCGTGGGACAGGGCGCGACGGTGCTTCAGGCTGTACCATTGTTTCGCAATGACGGCAGGATTTCTTCAGCCGTGCCGTTTCGACAACTTTCAGTTTTGCCGCAATAAAGTCCAGTATTTCGGTGACATCTTCGCCAACGAGGCGTAGGCGACCGCCACAGGTGGGACAGGCCTCGCCCGGGTCGAGAACAATACGCTCCCGTGGTGTCGTGTCGGAAACCTTTGGTTTGCCGCGCCGTCTGGGGGAAGAGACCACACCATCGCTGTCATCGTGCTCCCTGATGTCAGGAGAAGGATCGGCTGCCGCGATGGCGATTTTCACATCTTCAAGAAGCAGTTCGAGCTGTTCAATCTCACGGTCTATCTTTTCTGAACTGGCCCCGAATTTCTGTTTCTGAAGACGCGCGATCCGGATTTTGAGAGACTGGACAAGAGCTTCATACGCACGGGCTGAAGCGGAAAGCCGAGCCACTTCAGTCTGAAGGGAAACAATCATTTCCCTCAGGATATCTGGATCATCAGGCAGGACCGCGGGCGCATGCGTCATTATGAAAAAATAGCAGAAAACCCAATAAAAGACAAAAGGTTCTGCACGATCACGCCATAAAAATCAGGCCACGCGAGACGGTGGCGCAGACCAGGAAGGTCGTCTCCACTCCATGCCTTCCCACAGCATGGCCATCTGTGCGGCTGTCAGGCGTGCAACGCCATCTGCCGGCGAGGGCCATGGAAAACGTCCTTTCTCAAGCACCTTGTAATAAAGGCAGAACCCCTGACCGTCCCACATCAGAAGCTTGATCCTGTCCCCACGGCGACCACGAAAGGCAAAGAGCGCTCCCGATGTCGGGTTCTGACGCAGCACGTCCTGTGCCAGTGCAGCCAGACCCGATATCCCCTTGCGCATATCCGTAACCCCGCAGGCCAGATAGACGCGCACACCGTTGCCCACGCCAATCATGCTGTCTCGGCAATCCGGATGATCTTCGCCAGAAACTCTTCTGCAGGATGTCCACTCACCCTGATACTGCGGCCATTACGCAGCATAATGGCCAGCCCTTCATTATCATCGCCAGAGACCAGAGCAGGTGTCTTCACTGCAGCGACAGGAACAAACGCCACAGACTGATCCGGGGAAGACAGTCTGTGGCGGAAAGACGTCCGCCATTGGTAAAGATGTTGACGGGTCAGGTCATGCCGACGGGCCACATCCGATACACTTGCCCCGTCCACACCAACTTCAGCCAGTATCGCAAGCTTGCGTTCATCCGACCAGCGGCGACGGCGTTCAACGCCAATCAGGATTTCTTGAGCCATAGCTACCTCCCAAACAACGTCAATAACGACGTCGTTAACGACGGTAACTTACCAGTCACAATCCTCACTCATAAGGCGGTCTCAAGCGGCCGCTTACGGCGAAGGGCACGGTTGGTCATGAAAACAGCGCACTCACAAATGCGTGTAAGAGTGATTCGCAACTGTATTCTGCGTAAAATTCTACCGTGTCCATCGTGTTACGCGCCCTCGGATGCGTCGGAAAAAAGAGGAAACTGCCTTTTGCTGCCTGATAATCAGCGGCACAGAACAATCCCCTCATCTACAAAGACGATCGAAAGCCCGTTTTTTTCGGGCATTGCTGAAAATTTTTTATATCAGGCGTTAAAATTTTTGCCGTTAGGGCTGCTTTTATGCTCGCAACCACCTTTTATATGTTCGCTTCAGCAAGATTACGCCCCCAAACAGAACAATCATTGCGCCGTCCATCCGGGTTGCTGCCTAGGGCACATGTGCTTTACCTGATATTTTGTAAGAGAACTACGGTGGGTTTGTTCAACAATTACCAACTATACGACAGGTTGCCATATACTCGGCGGCTTTGGCCAATGTAACAGGCATAATTGCCGCCGCAGGACGTTACATAATATTTGTTTGTCAGGTTAGAAACAGCAAGCTGTGCTTGTAGCCCCTTAAGCATCGGAATTTTTTGTCCAAAATCGTAATGCATGCCAATATCGAACAAATAATACGCAGGAACCTTAAAGGTATTTACCGCATCATCATAAGTGAACCCGACATAGCGCATGCCACCATTTACAGCCAAGCCCGGAGCAATATTTTGGGGCAGGCTGTAATTTAGAAAAAATGAGAACATGTTACGGGGCACACCCTGAACGTATTTTCCTTTTTCCGATGCCGCAGGGCCATACCCTCCGTTTGGAAGCTGTGCTGCGGCTGTAAGGTTCGTGCTGGCGTAAGTCATGGAGTTATAGGAATAAGACGCAATCAGCCTAAGATCATGCGTAATATTTGCATTGGCCGAAACCTCGAACCCCTTGGCGTTTACCCGGCCCGCATTGGCTGAATAACCCGGATGCAAATAGTCTGTCACCAGATAATTGGTTTCATCAATATCATAAGCTGCACCTGTAATCAGGATATCTCGGCCCGGAACCTTGTATTTAATTCCCACTTCTTTTTGTTGCCCTTTGAGTGGTGGTTGTGGCCTGCCCTGCCAGTCACTCCCACTTTGTGGGATAAAGGATGTGGAGTAACTAAAATAAGGAGATAAACCGAACGCGAAATTATAAATAAGCCCGGCACGCCATGTGAACGCTGTTTGTGGGCGTGGTTCTTCGCTTAATCTTGTTAGCGTAATACTGTGGTCGTCATTTTGGTTAGAGTAAACAGTGCCATGGTAATGTGTGTTCACCCAATCTTGCCGTCCCCCAAGCAGAACAGATAGCCCTTTCCATTTGATCTGGTCTTGAAAATAAACACCTTCCTGAAAATAGCTGTAATTATAGCTGCCATTCCACGTTTCGCATTTTGATGAATGAAGATCGACACATCGTGAATAATCATTATGAGGATTGAAAATATCTACCAAATAATACCCATCCTCTCCTGGGTATCCGTTATAGCCGGGCGTTTTGTCTGCAACAACGTTCCATTTATAATCGTACTGCCTAAAATCAGAGCCAACAACCCATGTGTTTTCAACCTTGCCTATATTGAACTTTCCATAAAAACGTGAATCCAACCCTGCCACGGTATTTTTATTGCGCATTTCCCATGGATCAAGGGCTGCAATTCTATCTGTGTACATCCCATCAAGAATCATCGTCTGATTGTCTCTGGTAGATTGCTCCCAACGAAAAACCTGGCTGAAGTTTAGAAAACGGTTAAAGCGATGTTGGAATTGGTATTCAAACATTTCATCACGGGTTTCCTGTGTATTGAAATTCTTGTTTCCAACAAAACGATTTCTTGGAATTTGCCCGTAAGGGCTACGATACAGCGTGCCTTCTACCGGAAACTGCATGTAATTCGTACCCATGCCAGGCGTGTAAAGATAGCTTCCAAGCAGTGTAAGAGAGGTTTTTTTATCTATATCCCACGTGATGGAAGGCAGAATACCAATTCTTTTATAGTCGATATTATTGACCTGAGTACCCTGCGTGGTTCCCATAGCGGCAACGCGATAACGCAGGTTTCCAGATTTTGTAATTTTGTCACTATAATCAAATGTCGCCTCATAACGGTTCCAGTTCCCAAAGCCCACGCTTACCTGATGCAAGGGTGTATCCGTTGGTTTTTTTAAAGACATGTTGATCATGCCGCCCGGTGTGGTTTGCCCATACATTACCGAAGCAGGGCCATTCACAGCTTCAATCCGCTCCAAAAACGCTGTCTCACCCGCGCTGTAGGATTCCGACATCAATCCATCGATAAACTGTGATGTGCTGAAGCCGCGTTGTACAATTCCACCACAACTTCCACTACTGGCACACCCATTACTGTAGTTACCGCGCTGTTCCGTATAAATACCCGCTGTGTAACGCAAAGCTTCCTGAACATTCTGCGGCTGTAGATCAACCATTTGTTGCTTTGTAATGACATAAATCGAGTTAGGAATTTCCGTAAGTGGGGTATCTGTTTTTGTGCCAGCCATCGTATTTATCGCAACATATCCCACCCCTGGGCCTGTCGGATTTTGATGCACAACAGAGCCCCCAACGCGTACGGGCCCAAGGGTAATATTGGCCGCAGATTTTGTTAAAATTACCGTCCCGTTTGCTGACTGCACATAACTCAGGCCAGTACCAGCAAGAAGCTGAGCAAGCGCCTGTCGGGATGTAAGTTGCCCATGCACCCCTGCTGTTTTGACACCGCGCAGAAGCTCACCCCCTGTTGTAACCTGAAGACCAGATTGCTTCCCAAAACTTATCAATGCAGATGCCAAAGGTTGCGCTTGAATATTGTAACCCCGCATGCCCTGCGCAGCTCCATTTCTTGCAACCCTGACTGTATCGGATTGCGCCCGCGCCAAGCCGGTAAATATAAAAAAAGAAACGGCTGTTGTTGCCAAAAGCAGGCACGTATGAGTGGTAATTTTGTTATTGTCTTTCCGGCCCATTATTGGCCGGGCGCCTGTCCCTGACGTCACCCTGTTGTGCTCCATTATGTTTATTGCGGGGTATGCGCATCATCTTCCCTTAAAAATGAGAATGAATTGCATTACCCTCCTTCTAATCACACAACGATGACAGGAATGTATTTTCTAATAAAAATCGTAATTCAGTGTTTTTTTGTGGAAGGTGTACGAAAAAGTTGTGGTTTAGCTTTGCCTCAGCGCAAAATTGTTACCCACGGGCTATAGCGGTGTACAGTACGTTGCCGTGCCTGTGCTATTGCCTCCAGGGCTTGCGCAGGATTGGACAAGCTATAAACCCCAGAAACACGTTGCGATGCCAGACGAGACGGCACAATAACCACGCCATGAAGATAAGGCTTAAGCTTGGCAACAACCTTTCCAAGTGGTTCGTCATTAGCAACCAGCAAGCCATCGGCCCATGCGCCTACCTGCTCGGCTGGCAGATTGTCATTATAAATCTCCGTTGCGGATGCGCTCAGCGCCTGCCCAGTTCCGAGTTCCCTACCCTGTGCCGGAATAGCACCACCATTTACCCGCACCCGGCCTGCACGCACCCCCACATCTACTTTACCTTGTGCCCAACGCACATCAAACACAGTGCCGATATCTGTTGTGGTAAAGCCCCCCGCTTTCACGACGAACGGACGTGCAGAATCATGAACAATGGAAAATAGCGCCTCTCCGGCCAAAAGGGTTACGCTACGGTGGTTACCTTGAGTGTTAATGCTTATGGCGCTTCCGGGGGCAAGTGTTATCGAACTGCCGTCAGAAAGATACATAACGCGCGTTTCCGCTGTTCCAGTTATGGCATCTGCCCGTATATGCAGCATAAGATCAGGCCCCACGAAAAACAGCACAAAACATGCCACCAAAGCCAGTGCAGATCCTGCCCATGTTGCCCGCGAGGAAAGCCGTTGGCGCAATCGCATTGGCACTACATTACGCTTTCTGTGCTGCCAGTTTCCCGCATTGCTCGGAGATAGATGCCTAACAAGACCCATAGTTGTTTCTGTATGGGCCCAAGCTTCACGGTTCGTAGGCGTAGCGGCCAGCCACGCATTAAACTCAGCACGCACTTTAGGATCATCAGGTTCTTCTTGCAAAAGAATCAACCACTGCGTGGCCTTTTTGGAAGCCTGTTGCCTAACTAGATCGTCTGTTTCCGTCATAAAAGCCTTCCGACGCAAAGCTGTTGGGCCCCGCGTCTGGCGAGGGAGACATTTGGCACCCTTACTATTACCAGACGCCACACGCCGCGCCTTTTTAAATTTTCTTTGATCTGTTGCGTATCAGGGCCAGTCTACCTGCTGTTTGCAGGCGTCCACAGCTTCGGAAACCAGCACATGCGCCATAGGGGTGGAAATATTCAGATGTGCCGCAATTTCACGCAACTTGCATCCGCCAAAACGGTGCATTTCAAAAGCAATACGCGTTCGTTCGGGCAAGGCCGCCAATACAGCTTGAATAGCCTCTAGTTGCGCCTTGTCCTGCGCGATCTGTTCCGGCCCAGGTTGTGCGTCTGCCTGCTGCTCTATCACACTATCAACGCCAAAGAGTGTAAAAACAGCCCGTTCACGCGTGCCTTTACGACGTAGATCCAGCGCCAAATTCCGGATAATCCGATAAAGATAACGCAAAGGCTCACTGACTGTTGCTGCTTCAGCGCCCCGGTCTAACCGGAGCCATGCCTCCTGCACTATATCCTCGGCCACCGAGTGATCGGCTACCAGCCCGTTGGCGTATTTCAGCAGATCACGTCTATGGGCTGAATACAGAACCAGTAATGAGCCCTTCTGCTCCAAACTTCCATACCCCTCCCACGCCCCAGCACGCATAAGCCGCCCCTTACTTGATAGGGCGCACTCATATGCAACTCATTCTTAATCTCTCATTGCTGATTTTTCGGCAAGCTGCAAGCAATCTTGCAGGCAAGTCTGCCAGTCCATTAGAAATTTAGAATGTACCATCGTCTTAGTTATCAGGGAGAGATGTCACAAATGCCCTCATGCCATACAAATACTTGCTATGTCCTGCGTATCTTGCTTTGGGTTTCTTTACCAATGGTAGCCAATTGTTCCGTAAGTAATGCGCTGGTCACCGTAATGGCAGAAAGTAGCAGAACCACATTGAACATACGTTTTGTTGCCAGAATTGGTCATGCTTAGCCGGATATTTAGACCTTTAACTGATGGGAACATTTGCCCTGCATCCCAACTCAGTCCACTGTCAAAAAGAACATAAGCTGGATTGCGGAAGGAATTTGCTTGGTCTGCCCAGCTTTTACCCTGATAGCGCACACCAAAATTTATGGACAAACCGGGAGCAATTTCCGAAGGAAAACGATAATCAACAAAACCAGATGCTGCGTTAACAGGCTGCTGTGTAAGCTGCTTGCCAACAAGTGATACCGTTTCACCAGCAAGCGTTTTGCCTGTCAGGTTCGTGCGTGAATTGTACACCTTATTCCATGTATAGTTCAGAATAAGATCAAGCCCCGGCGCGAGATTGGCATGTGCCGAGAGTTCGACACCGCGGGATTTTACCTGCCCGATTTCACTACGATATTGCGGAAGTTCAGGATTGTTAACAAGAACATTATTTTCTGCGAGGTCATAATAAGCAGCAGAGAAAAATGACTGAACATAAGGGATTTGGTATTTCACCCCTACTTCCCACTGATGACCGTTTAAAGGATCAGGCTGCGAGAGAGTTCCTGCATTATAAACTTGCCCAGTCTGGGGCATGAAAGATTTTGCATAACTAAAGTAAGGCGCCAATCCGATACTGGAAACATAATTTATGCCCGCATTCCATGTAAATGGACGGTTGAAAAGATCATTACCTCCATATCCGTTCCAGTCTTGGCGTCCGGCGAGTGTAACATACACCCGGTGCCAGTTGATTTGATCCTGAAAATAAATACCATCCTGCCAATATGGATATTTCGTCCATGTTAACTGGCCGTTGGTCGCACGTGCATAATCAGTGGATGTGTACTGATTATACGTGGGGTGCCGCATATTTGCATCTGGCACAGTGGCAAAATCAAATCCCCAATATCCATCAGCCCACTGCCCTCTATAATCAACACCCACAAGGAAAGAATGCGAAATCGGGCCTGTACGCAGTTTATAGCTGAAGTTGGCGGTCATTTGTGATGAACGGCCTTTATATTGGCCACTGCAAAATGCAGACCTGCTGATTGTTTGATTTACGGTATCCACGCCATCCAGTGAGAGGCTGCAACTACTGTTGCTCTGTTCATCAAAACGCGCGGTTGCGTTAAACTGAAAATCTTTTGTGAATTCATGGTGGAAAATGGCCTCCACCATATATTGGCGGTCCCAGTTATTATTGAATGCTGGATCACCAAAATATCTGGAAACCGGGATGCGCCCTGATCCTGTTTTAATCAAACTGCCATATGCCGGAACCCCAATCCAAGGATCCCATGTCTCTGGATCATAAGCAAACTGCCCGATAATGGTGATATTGGTGCGATCATCTATTTTCCATTCAATATCACCTTGCGCAGCCACACGCTTATAGTGATTGAAATCTGTTTGTGAACCTTGTGTAATGCCAAGCCCGATAAGCCGGTACAACAAGGTATGGCTTTTGTTCAAAGGTCCGCTTAAATCAATCTGGCCTTCATAACGTCCGTAATTGCCAAAGCCCACATTAACTTGTCGCTGGGCAGTTTCCGTTGGCCGCTTCAATGTCATGTTAATCAGGCCGCCCGGGTTGGATTGCCCATACATGACCGAAGATGGCCCGCTTAGTGCTTCAATGCGATCCAGAAAAAATGGATCACTTACCGAGGTACCGTTAAGCAACCCATCAACAAATGTATAAGACTCAAAACCTCGTTGTCGGACTGGCTGAAATAAGCTTGCCGAAGGTGTGCTATCATTTGCGTTCGCGCTCACAACGCCGGGCGTATAACGTAAAGCTGCACCGATTGTGAGGGGTTGAAGATCATCCATCTGTTTGCGGGTTACAACATACACCGATTTTGGAACCTGAATCAGCGGCGTATCAGTTCGGGTGGCAGATGCACTGCGGGTGGCGACAAACCCGACGCCAGGCCCATAGGCGGATTGCGTATCCTGAGATGCTGTGCCACCAACACGCACTGGGCCCAGCACAATGCTGGAAGCCTTTGTAGCCGGAGCAATTTGGTACGCGTGCTCTCCTACCTGCATGTATGACAGGCCACTCCCTTGTAAAAGCTGCCCCAGCCCTTCGGATGGCGTAAACGAACCAGCCAGACCATGCGTTGTATGGCCAGCCAGAGATGACGCCTGAGATGTGACCTGAACATGAGATTGCCTGCTGAAGGTAACGAGTGCATCAGACAGAGAACCCGCAGAAATATGAAACAGAACTTTTTGTTGCGACGGCTCAGCCTGAGCTTCTGCAGGTTTGCACGCCAACGGTGTCAGTGCCGTGGTTGTGACGACTAAAAGGAGCGCCGCCACGCCTCGCCCACACAGATTTCCATTCCGTGCCATTGTTAAAGCACTCTCCTACATACCTAGCAAATGAAAATCATTCGCATATCATCCTGTAAAGAGAGAGAAATGGCGGCGTTGTTTTTTCAAAAATTTATGTCAGAAAATTTTCCTGAAACCGTTTTTTATGGAGAAACAACAAGATTGGCCCACGGTGTAACAGGCACAATTTTTCCTTGGATAGGGCTAACAAGCAGGCGCAAGGCAGCATCCGGCTTGCGCAGATCGTAAACTCCGGTCACCCGCCTACTAAGCAACGTATGGTTCATAACCACAATCCGCTTCCCGCTCCACGGCCGAAGCGCTGTGATCATATCACCTACTCCATCGTTACGTGCGATCAACACTCCTTCTTGCCATGCCCCTATAGCTTCAGGAGAGAGTGTTCCGCTTCCAATATCAGTGTCTGAAACCCTTACCCATTCTCCGCCGTGAAGATCGTGCTCGTATGTCTGTGGTGTGGTGGGGGCTGAAACATGCACCACACCATCACGCACCTGCACGGTTGTTTCGTGATGAGCAATCTGGATATCAAAGGCGGTACCGATGTCTTGCGCCCTCACCTTTCCGGCTTGCACGACGAAAGGACGGCTATTGTCATGATGAACAGTAAAAAACGCCTCGCCTTGCATGAGGTTTATATGACGTTCCTGTGCAGAGATCCGGATCGAAATTGCCGAACGCGGCGCAAGCACAACATCACTTCCATCTGCAAGATGAAGCGTCCGGATTGTACCGGTTGGTGCATACTGATCTGCCAGTAACCGTGTTATCAAATCAGGAACCATCAGCAACAAGGCTGCGCAGAATGCAGCCGCAACCACCCCACCGCCAGACAGCAGCCTCCACCGTTTTTGCAGAAAAAACACTAAAGCTTGAATACGTGCCTGAAACACCATAGGCCTGACCGGATCAATCTGTCGATCAGGCGGGGCCGAACGGATAATATCCGAAATGGCAGACACCTGCTTCCATGCCATTGCATGTGCAGGCTTCTCACTCAGCCACTTTTCAAATTCACGCCGCAATGCCTGATCGTCTGGCTCCTCGTTCAAAAGGAGAGACCAGTCGATAGCTTGTGCCTCAGCCTCCTGATTTTCATCCATGACTTAACAGGCATCCTTCCACACTTAGGTGGTCTCCATACGGCAACCAGTCAAACATTTGTGAGACGTATGCGTTATACTGAATAGATGTGTGAAAGCAGGGCTTTTTCATAAAAAACATGAAGAACACAACTCTACAGTTCTTCCTTACGTATTTGCATGCAGATTTTTACGCCATCGGCAATGAGTTTATGCACAAGAGCAACAGAAATATCGAGTTCTTGAGCTATTTCCCTAAGTTTCATGCCATCAAAATGATACATCCTGATTGCTTTACGTTGCCTTTCCGGCATGGCATCAATGGTATCCATTACGCGGCTCATGATCTGACGCGCAGCAACATCCTGCTCGGGAGACGCTGAGGTGACCTCGACATTGCCTATTGCCTGCTCAAACGGTGCATCTGTCGTGCTTTCAAACGTGCTACGCCTCCGCCGATCAAACAGCAAATTACGGATGATTGTTTTAAGGTAACTTAGAGGCGCCAATATTTCCGCATTATTCTGCCGGTGGAACAGAAGCCATGCATCATGCACCAGATCTTCGGCTATCCCTTTATCGCCACACAAACGGCGCGCATATGATACCAGCGTATGTCTGTGTGTTGCATACAGCCTATGCGATAGAGGGTCGGACTCCAACGTCGTTTCCTTCGGCTCGTCCTACCTTGCCTCGTCCATCACGAGTTAAGAACATTTCTCAACCATAGCGCAAAGTGTTTTGGGGGGCAATATGTGCCCCCTCCCCTATAATGTTCACTGCTGGCCTGCTGTTAAAAACATAACCGAAAACGCAAGTAACTCTTATTTTGCTCATCAGATTTCAGGAGCGGCATCCTGCACATTCGGAGCAGATGGTAACAGGCCTGCTGCTGCAAACGTATCAGCAATATGCTGCTGACTTGCTATAACTGGACGTGTCATTGGGTGATATCCATAATGTATTTTGGAAATGGAACGCGTTACTACATCCAATTCCAGCCCCGTGCTACGTGCCAGAATAGCGGCGACTTCTGCTTTATGAGATTCCATCCATATATCACATTGCGCTATGGCATCTGTAATAGCATGCAAAAGCTCTGGATTTTTTTGATAAAATTCCTTTCCTGCAAGATAGAATTCCGTTCCACCCTGAACATCATCCCCAGTTGCTAACACGCGTACCGGACTGCTGATACCTGAGAGATATGGATCCCATATTGCCCATGCATCCACTTTTCCGCCTTCAAACGCCGGGCGTGCAGCAGCAGGCAATAAGTACGAAACTTTCACATCATTTAAGCTCAAACCATTGTTTTTAAGTGTAGCCAATAAAAGCCAATGAGCATCTGAACCACGCGTAACCGCAATGCTTTTACCTTTTAGATCCTTTATAGTGGTAATTGAGCTATCCTGAGGCACAATAATTGCCTCACTTGCTCCTGCTGGTGTTTCATGCCCGACATATATCAGAGACCCCGGCGAACTGGCCTGAGCAAAAATAGGAGGGAGATCGCCTGCGCTCCCAAAATCCAAGGCACCTGCAATAAGAGCCTGTAAAAGAGGAGGCCCGGCAGGAAATAAGGCCCACTGTACAGAAATACCTTTTGGTTCTAGTGCTTTTTCTAAAAACTTCTGATCTTTGAGTAAGGCAAGAGTGCCGTATTTCTGATAACCAATACGAACAGTTTGCTGCTGCGCGAAAGCTCTACTGCCAAGTGTAGACGCAAGCGATAGTGCTGCCAACTGAAATAAAGCATTTTTTCCAAACTTACGTCGTGAAAGCATTGTTCGTTCCTTTTATAACATTTTGGTAAATTACTACTTATTTTACCTTGCTCAGTCTGGTGTTACGCCCAAAGCGGATAATAAAATGCGCCTAAGATCTTCAAATACAGGGTTTGCATGCCGCCTGGGGCGTTCCAGCGGAACGGATATTTCCGTGTGGATACGACCAGATTCCAACACCACAACGCGATCTGCCAACATTAAGGCTTCATCCACATCATGCGTTACTAATAACACCGCGCTTTTATGCTTTGCCCACAAGCGGGCCACCAGTTGTTGCATACGTATGCGTGTTAAAGCATCCAATGCGGCAAAAGGCTCATCCAGCATAAGAAAACTTGGATTACGCACCAATGCCCGTGCAAGAGCGGCTCGCTGTGCCTCCCCCCCAGAAAGAGTAAGTGGCCATGCCGCTGCACGATGAGAAAGCCCTACTTCTTGCAGCACTTGATGGGCATCTTCCTCACGAACAGCATTTTTGCCCACACCCAACAAAACATTCTGCCAAACACGTTTCCATGGCAGCAAACGACTTTCCTGAAAAACAACAGCAACTTCTTTTGGACGCGTGACTGCACCTTCTGTTACCGCATCCAACCCAGCCAATGTACGCAATAAAGTAGATTTACCCGATCCACTGCGGCCAAGAAGTGCAATAAACTCTCCTGCCCTTATTTCCAAATCAAGATGATCTAGAATAACCGGGCCTTTCCCGTATCTTCGGCTTAAACCACGTACCTGCACCACAGGTGCTGTATTTTTTGTGGAAAGTGTTTGCGCTGGTGCCATAATATTCATGATACTTCTCTATTCTTATCTAGAGACCAGATCAGAAAAAATCTTTCTATATAACGAACAATCTGATCAGACATCAGCCCCAGAAAACCATATACTGCCAGCCCGACAAGAATAACGTCTGTCCTTAAAAAATCCTCTGCGTCCATCATCATATGGCCAATTCCGCTTTCAGCATTTACTTGCTCTGCCACCACCAACATCAACCATGAAATGCCAACAGCAAACCGCAATCCCACTATAAAATCTGGCAATGCACTTGGCAGAATGATGTCACGCACCACTTTTGAATGGGAAAGACCAAGCGTTTTACCCATTTCCAATAGGCGTACATCCACGCCGCGAATGCCTTTATGCAAATTAAGGTAAATTGGAAAAGCAGCCCCAAACGCCACGAGAAGAATCTTGGGGGTTTCTCCAATACCAAACCAGAGGATAAACAAAGGTACAAGCGCTAGGGCTGGCAAAGTGCGAAAAATTTGCATAGGCCCATCAACAACCTCTTCCCCCATACGGGACAGGCCAGAAACCAGAGCAAGAACAACGCCTATGATAACAGCCAAGGAAAGACCACTGGCTGCTCGCACCAAAGAAACCACGAGGTTTTTAGGTAAAGTTCCATCTCTTACAAGCGTTTCCGCTGTAAGCACAACAGCAAGGGGCGAAGCCAGAACATGAGAAGAAATAAGCCCTGCCGAACAGACACCTTGCCATATAGCCACCAAAAGTATGAGAGAAAAGTAGCGTGAAAAATACCCTAGACCTTTGCGCAACATTTTACGTGTCCTGATCTTATTTCTTATCTTTTACGAAGGGTTTATTTTTATTTGAGTAGAATGCGAGAAACATGAGGATGTAATTTTTTCACCCTTCAGAAGGTGATTGGCAAAGTGAATGGCATCTGAGCTAGAGGCTAACCACGTTTCAATATGTGCTTTATTTGGGTAAATATGGTTTTCCACCACAGTACCAGCCGCACAGCTATCCTGTACTAAAGCTTGCTGTGCCACCGGATTAACATCTTGATCCTTTAAGCCAGTACCTACAAATAATGGGGCTGATAATTTAAGATGTGAGTAAATATAATACGGCATCATAACCCCAAGAACACGCTGGATTGCGCCGGGCAGCAGAGTATTGGCATCTGTTAAGCTTGCCGCAGAAACCTTGGCTATCAGGTCATCCACGCAACTATTGGTTGCTTGTGCATAAATGGAGAATGCTTGCGGCGTAAAAAGACTTTCCGCCTTTAGGCTAGGGTCCAATTGTTGCGCTGTACGTGCTACATAGAACATATATGCGATATTAGGATCTACGGTATTAGACTGAGACGTAGAGTTACCCAAAGGCACATGAGGCGAAAAATATGGAAGCCCTGTTGCAATAGTACCTTTTACTTGCAACTCGGGCGCATATATTACCGCTTCTCCCCCGGCAGAAAATGCAGCCCCCCCTCCTTGAGATTGACCATCGATAATAATCTTGTTGTCGATCTGATAGTTTTTTCCAACAACAGCACGCGCTATATCTAACGTATTGTAGGCTTCCGTTGTATGAACAAGATAGTAATGGAACCCCGGAGTGCCCAAACCTGCATAATCACTGGATGCCACGGCAAAACCATTCTGTAACCACGTAGCAATATAACCCGGAAAATTCTTGCCCGTTTTGCCCCATGATGTTGCGCAATGGTCAGCCAGACCAACAGTACCATGGGCCCAAAGCAAAAGCGGCCAACCCTTCTGGGGTGGTTTTCCTTTTGGTAGCCAAACTTGGCCAGAAACAGCAACTTTATGATGTGTTATGCTATCTGTTGAAATATACAGAATGCGGTATTGGCTTTTTGCATCAGGGAAACGATCACCTTTTTCCATTGGCTCTGCGCGTAGGATGGTACCTGGCGCGGCATTTAATGGGCCTTGCCATACATAAAAACTGGAAACACCTCCATCACCCACACTCACACCCCGCTGTGGCAACAAAGGTTCTGCAGAAAATGCATATGGTGCTGTTAGAACATTTGCGCAAAATGCCATTATACCCGCAGCATGCAGTGCTAAATATTTCTGCTTATGTGTAGATTTCTTCATATGCCAAGCCACAGCGCTCTAACCTTTTTTATTAGTGTTTTTGCTGTTGCGTAATGTCAGGGCCAAATGGACGATCACCCAAAATTGTCGCGCGATGCATGATACGGCGATGTGGACGATAATCATCCACAGCATAATGCTGTGTGGCGCGATTATCCCAAAAAGCAACATCCCCTTCCTGCCATGTCCAACGCACGCTAAACTCCGGTTTACTGAGGTGTTGGAATAAAAAACGCAGTAAAGCGGCGCTTTCTTCTATTTCCAGACCGCACACTTCCGTGGTGAAACCTTCATTTACAAAAATGGCCCGCTTATTGGTTTCTGGATGAATACGGATAACGGGGTGTTCTACCGGGGGTAGTTGCTCACGCGTACGCAACCATTTTTCTTTCTCCGCTTCTGTCCGCCCAAAGCGAGAAAGTGGAAAGGAATGTGTAAAGTCATGCAAGGCTGTCAGATGTTCCAGCCGCTGCTTCATTCCGTCTGAAAGAGCATCATACGCAGCAGTTGCACTCGCCCATAATGTGTCCCCCCCAGAAGGTGGAAGATGACGTGCCGCCAATACAGCACCTAGAGGTGGTGTCTGGCTAAACGTTACATCCGTATGCCACAGCGCATTATCCTTAAGATCGTTCTGCTCTGTATCCAAAACAATAATTTCAGGCGCTTCTGCAACGGTCGGATAAATAGGATGGAGATGTAGTGGGCCAAAATGTTGGGCAAAATCACGTTGCTCACGCGGTGTTATGGTCTGGTTCCTGAAGAACAGAACCTGATGCCTTAGCAGCAATTCCCGCAACCTGTTTTCCGCTTCAGACGTAAGCGGTTGAGCAAGGTTTATACCAGATACAATGGCACCAATGGCTGGCGAAAGCGGCGTTACGCTCATCTGCCCAGTGTCGATACCCGGCTTTGCGCCATGAAGAATAGGAGAAGAAATACGGCTGATATCAAGATGATGAGAAGAAAGTGACACGGAAGCCTCCTGCATGACGTAAATTCCACCACTTAACGTGTTGTTATTTTCGAGGTTATGCGCCTAAATAAACTTAGTCAAACTGTATTATTATTGAATCACGATTATTTTTTACATTTATTGCTATATTAAACTATTTTAATTTGTGGTATTTGGTCGTGCATCGGCACATCAGCTCTAAAATATAAGGAAAATACGGGCTTACATGCTGCAAACCCGTATCTTTAAATATTACATTCTGTAAGTGAATTCGCCGCCAAACATGGCTGGATCACCGAGCTGACCATAAAAAACAGCTCCGGCGGATAGAGAGGTCATGGTTACAAAATACCGCTTATCCAGCATATTATGCCCCCAGAAACTCAAATCCCATTTGCCGGATTCTGGACGAATACCAACATGAGCATCCAATATGCCGTATGGCTTGATACGTGTGTATCGAGATTCAGAAGGTTCTGCATAATATTGTGACCGATATCTATAATCTGCCCCAACATAAAACAGTAACTTGCTCCAGAATGGGTTCTTTGTGCCACCAATATTCTTGATGGGCACAGTATATTCCAAACCTGTTGACAGATTCCATTTGGAATTCAGCGGAACTTGGTTGCCTGTCAGGCTGTACAATCCACCAATGTTGGATGATTCCAAGGGATGCGTTGCATTATTAAAAGACGCATAGAAGGCATCTGTATAGGAAGCTGAAATTCTTCCTTCCAAGCCAGGAATAATCACACCGCGTGCATCCAACTCAAAACCACGAGATATAACGTGCTTGGCGTTTGTTAGATAAGAAATTGTTGTGCCGCCAGATGTATAGTAAGATGCACTTGTAATATAATTATGCACATTATTCCAAAATGCTGTTGCATTTACAAAAAGTCGCTTGTGCAAAAATGTGTTTTTTAACCCAAACTCAAACATATCATTTATTTCTGGTTTAACGTCTGGGTTTGCACCTTCTGTAATATTCAAGTTTACCAGGTTAATGCCGCCATTACGTACACCACGACTATACGTGGCATAAAGCATGTGGTTTTCATTTAAACGATAAACAACACTCAAGCTCCCGCTCGGCTCATGTTCACGATGCGTAGCATGATAAGACACAGGCGCCCCAAACACATCGGCCGCCATAGCCGGAATGGCAGAATTAACAATGCGGGATGAATATCCGCCTGATTTACTTACAAAGGAGTATCTAAAGCCCCCTTCTACTTCCAGTTTGGAAGTGATTTTGTATTTTCCACGTACATATCCTGCAACCTCGTTTGTAACAGGGTTATCATGTGCAAGTTGGCTTGCCCCGTTTAAGGCTGCGTTATAAATATCCGGGCTATAGCCGTAACCAAGATATTTGGCCCCCTGCGCTGTTATCGTATTGTGAATATAATCTGGCACCTCCTCATACATATAAAACACGCCGCCAGTTACTTGATAACGACGATTTTCCGGAGAAGAAATGCGCAGTTCTTCCGTAGCATTCTGCTCATAGACCTGATTATTGTCCGCAGACCAAAGCTGTAAACCCGGCGTATTTCCCGCGCCATCAGAAAGAGCATTATGTGGATACCAAAACCAGTTACGCCATGAAGCTATATTTTCAAGCTTCCACTGATTAGGAAGTTGGTAACCAACATTCAAGGAAACACCATATGTTTCCTGATCTACGGCCTGGCTGCCACTTGCAGGGCCGCTAACCAACATATCCCGCACACCATGTTTGGGTACGGGCTCAGCCCCAGCATATGCTGCACGATCCCAGTAATTTCCAGAAATAGCCTCTCCATTAGAATAGTTGCTTAAAGTAGTTGTCATGGGGGTGATGCAGCAACTTTCCCGTAGATGCGTGTAATCACCAATAAGGCGAATTGTAAGCCCTTCTGTTGGTTTAGCCAATAGCTGAGCTTTTGCACCCAAAGTGTGATAGTCTTGGTAATACCTATTGGTTGTAACGTTTTTAACATACCCATCACGGTTCATGGAAAAACCTGACAGGCTGTAAGCAACCTTATCACTATTTCCTACTGCACCAGTGGCACGCACACGAACATTAGCTGTATTGTAGCTGCCATAATCACCCGTTACTGTGTATTGTCTTTTAAAAGATGGTGCCAATGTTGTTATATTTATGGTTCCGCTATCATTATCTATACCACCGCGCGTAGCCTGTGGCCCTTTAAGCACTTCTATTCCTGCTAGATCACTAATATCCCCCAGCACTGCACCGGGGCGTGTTTGATAGACCCCATCAATATACACTGCAGCACCATTTTCCAGCCCATCTTGTGCAGTAGAGCTAAAATTACCTAATCCACGAATATTTATAGCGGTATTGCGTGGATTAGATACTTGCAATGAAACAGATGGCAAAAGGCTTGTAGCCTGCGGCAGATTGGTAATCTGATGTGTTTGCAAGTCTTTTTCTGTAACTGTTGTAACAGATACAGGATCGTTCTGCCGTTTCAAAATTTGTTTTCGACTTGTACTGATAGCACCATGCACACTCACTGCCTCTGAATGCACAGATTCTACAGCGCTAACTGCTGCAGATTTACGGGCATGCGCCGCGCCTTGCTGCTTAGCTGCATGTGGCGTGCGATGTTTACCGCCTGTTACATTCTGAGTTTCTGCATTTGTGCGTGCAGATGCCGTTTTTTCCAACCAGCATGAAGCCAAAATAAGCACGGCAGAACAAAACAGAAAACGGCGTGTAAGAAGATCAAACGATGATCTATCTGCCGCAGACACCAAGGCCTGATTTCTGAATGCACTCATAAATGGCTCCAAAATAACTATTTTGTTTAGTTGTTACATTAACCAACAATATAACCGACACATTGTATTTTTTTAGTCAATACGATTCGTGCGATATTTTATAATAAATTACTAAATAAAATAGTTATTTATGAGCACATTCCGTCTACTTTTAGGCTAATTGCTGGCAGCAACTCGCCCAAAAGGTAAAAGCCATTCCTATGAGCAACGACATAGAAATTTTTATACGAGATAGAGACTTAACCCGAACCTTTATACATGCATGTCAGAATGGGTATGATTGGCGTAAATATTCCTATGCCTAGGGTGCTTGATGCGAAAAGAACCTCTGTTGGGAAACCACCATATGCATGAGCCAAAAGGTATTCTGCTCTGATGCAGAGTTTATTATGCCTAGACCTGGATGAAATAAAATAATTATTTTGAAACCTGATTTTCTGTTCTCTCGAAAAGAGAATGTGGGTTCGACAATAATTTCGCCAATGGTCTTAAAATACCAGGCCACCAACCCAAGACAAATGCAACATTACAAGCTGCAAACGATACCAAATCAACCCACAGCAGAAAGCCAAATCCACCGCCTTCGTTTCCAACTGCAATGACCAATGTAAGAACTAGAAGAACCACCGCCCCGCCCCGAATTTGTGCCTTACGACGATGAGAGCGTAGTTCTGGGACACCAGTTGCACGGCGATGCTGGAATTGCGTGAGCGCCAGCAGAGCAAAAGCCACGAACAGCACTAATTCGAGAGCAAAAGAAAACAGAAACGCCGCCATTACATCGTCTCCACCAGAGGAGTGCGTGTTAAGAGCGCTTTTTTTCGTGACCGCCGAGATAGAATGACTACCATCAGCAAAGCCAACGTGGCGCCAGCCAGTAGCACTGCATCCATTCCACCCACAGGCCATAGGTATGAATGAGACAACGTGCGTAACAAGTGATCACCTGTTGTGATCCAATTTAATACAGCGGCTGAAAGCGCCAGAAAACCGATAGCAGCACACTGTATGATCCACACACGCTGCGGCCAGACCAAACCATGAATACATGCTCCCAGCCAGACGCTATAGAAAACACAAACTTCAAGCGATGCACGCTCTAACCCAAAAACATGTGTACCCAGTGGCAACAAGCGATTGGCAACAAAAAATGCCAACGTTGCAAGGATAATCCCGGTGATAGACCCCGCCGCTATGCCTTCTACCAAACGGAAACCAACCTGCTCACCTTGCCGCTTTCGCCTTGCCTCCAACCAGAACAGAAAGCCGGTTCCAATCAGCACACAACTCCCCAGCCCAAGCAGGAAGTAAATCCACCGTAACACCCAATGATGAAACTCAATAAGATGCACACCACTCAGAAAACGCTGCACCCGCATAACAGGGTTTAAGCGTGGTGATCGGGAAAGAAATTTACCGGTTGAGCCTTCAAACGCTATGACATCTCTATCAATAACCACCTGATTTTCATTGCCCCGAAAAAAAGCAATCCGGCTCGTCGTCATACCGGGGTTTGTGACAAGAACCAGATGAGGCTGCTCTCCGCCCCATAGCGCACGGGCATGCTTAGCTGCTTCATCTAGTGAAGCAACTGGTGCACCAGGTTTTCCGTGTTTTACAGATAGAAATGAAAGGCCATTTGAATCAAAAAAGTAGGCACGCGCATTTGGGTAAACGGCATTCACAGCAGTTGAAAAATAAGTTCCGCCTAAAATAACCAGTCCGGAAAACGCCAGAATGATATGAAAGGGCAGCCCGAGCACGCCCGTAACATTGTGAAGATCCAGCAACATACGCCGTGGCTTGGCACGCGGTCGGAACGTAAAAAAATCCACAAATATCTTGCGATGGATAATTACGCCGGTAACGCATAGGGCAAGCATGGCCATAGTGGCCACCCCTACCAACCATTCCCCTACGTTCATGAGGCCAAGATTGAGTGTATAGTGGAATGGAAAAATAAATTCGGTTGCACCTAATGTTCCTGCATCCGGCAGTTCATGGCCTGTTACTGGGTCAATGTCAGCACTGATGGTTTTTTGTCTGGTGCCATAATGTGTGTGAATAACTGCATCTCGGTCATTCGGTAGAGTCACGTTCCAAAACGCAGCTTTTGCGGAAATTGCTTTATTGAGGGATGGACGAAAACTCTCAAGTGGCAAGATGCTGGTAGCCGGAGGCAGACGTGTAGCCGGCTTCATCCAAAGATCAATCTCACTATCAAAAACCGACAGTGTTCCCATCCAGAAGATTGCGAAAAGAATACTCCCCAGCACGACGCCCGCCCAAGTGTGTAGCCACCCCATGGATCGGCGGAAATCTTGCTTCATCACTTATCCTCCATGCCCAATAAAGGAGGTCAGCCCATAACTGGCCGCAATAAGCACAGAGAATACTGCAACAGGCTGCCACAGTGCCGTTGCTGCAAAAACCCACAGCCCAAGGCAGAGGTACAACACAAAAACCAACATGATCCCCAATGTAACCGCATCCACCCGCGGAACACCTGAACTCACGAGGAGGAGGCAAAAAATTGCCATCGCCGAGGATGAAGCAAAATATCCTCCTCCAACTGCAAGAAGAACTCGTGCCACCACTTCAAGCCGAGACCTGAACATCAGAAATCAGCCATCACGGCAAAGCGGAATGTTCTTGGTGTGCTCAGAGAAAGGTAGTTATACCCGCCAGAATTCCAATAACGCGCATTTGTTACGTTATCCACATTCAGAAGGAAGGAAAGTTTTCCGTCTTTTGATGCGGGGTTTTTCATTGCATAACGCGCACCCATATCCAGCCTTACCCAGCCCGGTATGCTTCTGCGGTTCGCTCCATTTTCGATATATTCCGAATGCGTGTACATAATATCGGCTGTAGCCGAAAGGCCCTTTACAAACGGAAGATCGTAATCCAGCCCCATATTAAAATTGACAGGTGATGCGTTTGCTGCGCGTTGGCCGTTATTGGTGCCACCTTGGGTATGTGTAAGAATGGGATCTAGAAGCATCACCCCACCCGTGGCACGCAACCCATGTGTGATTTCTCCAGCAATATTCAGTTCCAACCCACGATTACGCTGGTTACCATTAACTGACATTGTATTGGTGTTGATATCTGTAACCGTGCTTGGTTGAGATATCTGAAAAACATCAAATGTTAGAAGAACTTTTTTTAAATCTGCTTTAACGCCAACTTCGTACTGGGTTGACTTGTAGGGTGCAAAAATTTCCCCCGAATTGGCATAATTTGAGGCAACAGTTGTGCCCTGCTGAAGGCCCTGAATCCAGTTGCCATAAATTGAGACATTTTTAAGAGGTTTGAAAACCGCTAGAACCGAAGGGCTGATGGCCGTTCTGTCATAAACGCCGGTTTTTGTTCCAACGTGATCCGAACCTGTATTGGCACTTTGAACGCGCTGCACACGCAAGCCAGCCGTGACCTGAATACGCTTATTCAACGCAGAAATCGTGTCAACAAACGCAAGGCTAGACAGTGTTGAGTAGCTTGTTTGCCCTGCACTGCTAGGAACAGATATCTGGTTACCTGATGAAAACGCACCTGCTCCATTATAAATATTAAGATTATACGCGGGAAGCCCCGTATTAACCCCAAATGCACGCCCAAAATCAAGATGAAGTCGGTTTGCAGAAAAAGCCACTTCCTGCGTAATAGGGCCGCTATCAATTTTGCCGCGCACACCAACTTCTGCGGTCAGATAACGTCCATGCTGTGCAACCCCCACCGGGGTCGCGCCACGTGAATTACCGGCAGTATCATTCACAACAATCTGCTGAAAATATGCGCCTCTCAAATCGTAATCATGCACACCAACACTGCCATAAGCCGTGAAATTTCGGAAAAGATCGACTTCTCCACGAAAAACACCAAAGAGATCCTGACCATGTATGTAAGTGCCGGGCAGATTGAAGTTGCGTTTTGCCCGCCCTGCATCCGGGATAGGAATACCTGATGCAAGCTGGAGAAATGGCAAAACACCTTCAATATCGCGGTATTGATATCCAAAATCTGTTGAAAGCCGCACACGGTGCAGGCGTAAATCAACCCCTGCTCCAACCAGAGCCGTTTTCATGTCATTATAAGGAATTGCTGTTGGGCCAGAACGGATCATGCCGTTAACACGAACACCAAGCTGTTTTTCCTTACCAAAGCGCCGACCAACATCAGCATGACCACCAAACTGTGCGTTGGAGGTATAATCTGCTTCAATTTTGGAAAGAGGCGTATCCTTTGCGCGCTTCGGCACAATATTAACAACACCGCCAATAGCACCACCGGGTGACATACCATTAAGCAGCGCAGCCGGGCCACGAAGAACCTCAACCCGCTCAGCCAATTCGGATGTAATGCCCCCAAAAGGCATCATTCCATACAAACCGCCATAGGAAATATCGACATTATCTATATTAAAACCACGTATCTGTAGCCGTTCTACCCCTGCTGTTCCCGTTGCAAACCCTGCTCTAACAGATGGATCATCCTTTAATGCATCACGAATACTTCTTATCTGGCGCTTTTCAATAAAGTCTTCGGTGTAGCTTGTCTGATTAAACGGCGTGTCCATCACATCCCGGTTGCCCAACATACCGAGTTGCCCACCTCGCGCGATTTCACCCCCTGGGAGAGTTGGTGGCAGATTGTCGATTACAGCAGTAGAAGGAACCATATTCTGCACCTCCCCCGCAACACGTACTGGCCCCAGTATGATTGCGGTAGAAGCAGGAACAATTTTGTAAGCGCGCACCCCGCTTTGCAAATACGTTAGTCCGGTTCCTCGCAAAAGGCGTGCAAGTGCTTCAGATGGTGCAAAACGCCCTTGCAATCCGCCTGTTGTTTTGCCCGCAAGCATTGGGGCTTGTGAAGTGAGGGGAGCATGCGCCTGCGTGCTGAAAGCAACAAGCGCATCTGAAAGAGAACCAGCCGCAATATTGAATGTTGTTGTGGGCAGACCGGTAGCTGCGGCAACAGAAGGATTTGTAACCACAGTTTGTGCACAAGCTATCGGGGTTAAAGCTGTAAAGGTTGCGAGAGACAGAAACGCTACGGTTGCTCGTCTGCCATATGAAAAAGCAGTATCTTTGGAAGTAAAAGTAGGTAAGACTCGCTGATAATCTGTTTTCAAAAATAGTTTTTTTGAAAAATGTTTTCCCGGAATACTGGATGCTACAGCTCTTCGTGCAGAGAATAGAGGCTGAATGTTTATGTGGGCTCTCATCGTCGCAGTATTTTCCATCCTGTCCGGCCATCCTGTTATTATAATGCGATTCATTCGCATTATTGGCTTTCAACTAGATAGATATTCCTGCGGCGTGATTTTTCCCTCCTTCGAAATTTTTTTAAGGTGAGTCTGGAAAAAAGTTATGTAATCTTTTGATAATGTTGTGTTTTTTTTGAAAATATTTTTTACCCTAGCGAGAGCTGATAATATCAACCCACGACATCAGTGATGACACTTTGCCACCATAAGCATCTACGATAAGGCGCAATGATGCTTCAGGTTGGTTGAGATCATATGTTCCCGTAACGCGCTTGTTTGATAATTTGTAATCGGCCAAGATAATCCGGGTTGCCGTCCATGGACGCAAAGCATCAATCAAGTCTGCAATAGTCTCATTACGGGCAATCAATATGCCTGCACTCCAAGCCCCAATACTTGCTACAGGTGTTTTACCTGTAATTGCAGTGCCATCAGTTATTTGTTCCCAGTCCCCTGCGTAAAGATCCCGGTCTATCAATTTGGAGTGGCGTGATGTCACATGCACAGCCCCTTCCCTTACGCCAACCGTTGTATTGTTGTTATCCACCCTGATATCAAAAGTTGTACCTATATCCGTTACGGTGATATCTCCAGTTGTAACGTGGAAAGGCCGCGCTAACTCATGATGGACTTTGAACAGTGCCTCCCCTTGGATCAAATGAACCCGCCGCTCGGAAGCATTCATTGTAATCGAAATGGCTGCACGAGGCGCGAGAATGATCTCGCTTCCATCGGCCAGATGGATGTTGCGTGTCTGACCGATGGGTGCGTAATGATCCGCCCTGAACCGCATGAGCATATCGGGCGTAATAAAGGTTAACGCAGCAAAGGCTGCCGCCAATGCCATCCCACACCCTGCCATAAGCTGCCTTGGGGCGGAAAAGCGCATATGCTTGCGCCAAGAAGGTTTACAAGGCACGGAAGAAGATGAAGGCACTGCTGCCATTACGGACGCAGTTATGTTCATATCCGCCCATGCTTGGGCATGTGCGGGATTACTTGCGAGCCATTCTTCAAACTGACACTTCAGATTTTCATCATCTGGATCTTCTCGCAAGAAAAGATACCAACTGGCTGCGGCTTGGGCGGGGGTTTTTCGTGCTGTCATGCCGAACAAAGCCTCCCAGAACGCATGATAACAGCTTTTCTAATCTCACGCACGAAAGCAGAGTCAAAACGCCCTCTATATCTTACAGATGCGTAAGAGAACCTTTTTTTCCATCGGCTTGGATATCTCACGCGACACTACTGCCCTTCTTTACGGACACGGTCGCAAATCACCATACCATCTTCAATAAGGCCATGGACACGTGTCAGGGAAAGGCCCAGATGAGCAGCAATTTCCCGCAGTTTCATACCTTCGAAATGATACATGTGGATCGCCTGTCGCTGGCGCGGGTCGGGCATGGCGGCAATTGCGTCCACAATGCGTTTCATTGCTTCGCGGGAAGCTACATTTTCTTCCGGCGATACCTGTCCGTCTATAATTGCGGCTGTTGCAGTCTCAAAATCCGTACCAAGGGTGCCTTCCCGACCCAACCTGCGCATTCTGGTAATGACCAGGTTGCGCACCATTGTTCGGAGATAATTCAATGGCGCAGCAATCATCTCTACTTGCTGGCGGCTGAACAATAGCCAGACATCCTGAACAATATCTTCAGCGACTGTATGGTCTCCCGAAAGACGTGCCGCATAAGACAAAAGACTAGCCCTATGGGTCTGATAGAGTTCCAATGATGTGCGTTTCGAATTCAACGCAAGGCCCCTCCAGAGGCTTCAGTCTTTGCCTATCAGATTTAGAATTGAGATTGTTTCTCAGTTTCATTGCCATAAACCATTCCGCTTCGCAACCATCGGGCGAATAGCAAAACCAGAATTATCCCCAGAACAAAAGGAATGTCAGTTGCAACATCTACGCCAAGAAAGTGCGGTTCCATACTCATCGGGAGTTTGTATGCGATGTCCGCTTTAAGAAACTAACTGTTAGTCATCACAGCATCCTTTAAAAACACTTTTTGTTCAATCAGTTGTACGTGATGCCCCTATCTGGGCAATGCCATCTATCGTGAGGACAAACAACGCGGAGAAATCTTCATGTCTCAAAACTCTGTTGCTCCAGAATTCAGAGAAGCTCTGAAAGTTCTGCCATCCTTTGATGGCCTTTCGGATCAGAACCTCGCTGCCACCCGCAAGGCGTTTATCGCGGCCATTCGCAATGTACCGGTCATCGAACATCCAGACGTCACGATTGAAGAACATCATGTACCTGGGCCTCCTGGCGCCCCGGATGTTCCGGTCGTGGTTTACAGGCCCACGGGTGAACATCCGAATGCGCCAGCGTTGGTCTATATTCATAGTGGTGGCATCGTCAGCGGCACACCGGAAGTAGATGATGCGCGATGCAAGCAGCTCGTAAGCGAATTGGGGCTGGTTATCTTCTCTGTTGATTACCGTCTGGCACCTGAGGCACCTTACCCAGCAGCAATAGAGGACTGTTATGCCGTTCTAAAGTGGGTTCATGAGCAGTCCACTCATCTGGAAATTGATCGTAATCGCCTTGTCATCGGCGGGGACAGCGCTGGTGGTGGTCTGACTGCTTGCCTTGCCCTGCTGGCGCGAGACCGGGCAGAAGTGAAAGTTCTTTTCCAGTTACTTATCTATCCCATGCTGGATGATAGAACCGGAACAACTGTCATGCCCTCTCCGGAAATGGGCCAGTATATATGGACCCGTTCCGCTAATCACTACGCATGGAATGCTTATCTCGGCAAAGCACCCGGAAGTACGGGCGTTTCCGAATATGCATCGGCGTTTCGCGCGGCAGATCTGGCGGGATTGCCGCCTGCTTATATCGGGGTTGGATCTCTGGATCTTTTTCTAGACGAAGATCTTGAATATGCACGCCGCTTGATGGCAGCGGGTGTGGCAACAGAAGTCTGTGTCATTCCGGGTGCTTATCATGTGTTCGACGTGTTTATTCCCGATGCACCATTAAGTATACGGTTCAGACAATCCTATTTTTCCGCTCTAAAACGCGCACTTTCTATCTAGAAACTTATTTTTCTGTTTTACAAAAGAAAGATGCGTGCCCCACTCTTTCTGTCAGTCCAGTTGATGTGCAGGCAATACGGATCCATGCCACTGGCGCTCATCACTGGACTTCTCATGGTTGAATTGTGGCGCTTGAAAACCAAAGCTGGTCAAGACCTGTGCAGCAGGCATGGGTGACGCATAGCCCGAAACTAAACTGTGGCACGTCTATATAGCCATCCGCAGATAGCCATGAAAACTCAGAGAAGCAGAGCTTGATGTTAGTAAGCATTGTGTGGGGTGACTGATGAAAGCCAACGGTATTCGTCCCGTACGTACGCGTTGGCACAAAGCCACGTAAAAAGAAATCACATACCGGCACAAAACCGTTACAAGTCTGGTTTTGGTTGGCATGATAGAAGGGTGACACCAGCCGTATCTTCAAAATCGTCCGGATGCGCCGTGAGAGGCATGGACACGACATCGTCGCTCCGATGGTCGGCATAGACGAACGTCAAATAGTAAGACCGGTCATTGTTCGAAGGATCACCATCAAACATTTTGTCCCATTCCAGCAGGTCACGCCGTAGAGACGATCCGCCGCTGCGGGTCCAGACCGCCGACACACAGTTTGAAACACGCTCGACGCGCACAATCAGTCGCCCATTGAGAAACGCCTTTCCATCAAGCTCCTCGTTGAACATCGTATTACCGTTGTAAGACTGTTCCTCCAAAGACTCTGGCTTGGTACCTGCGTATGCGGTGCCCCCTACACAGACAGCGCAAATCAGGCTTAGGATAGCGCGGGTCATCAAAATCGTCTTTCCAGCAGAAGCGTGGCCTCATCGTGCCATCTTTTGACCAGAAACACCATCGACGAGCGTGAAACTCTCACTGCTCTGAAGTACCAGACGAACATTCAGACCCTTCCACTCGAGGGTGACATTCCTTGGTGCATGAATGACGTGGCCTTTCCGGAAAATATATATATTCTATACCACACCTCTTCGGACTCTATGGAAAGCCAACACGTCAAAGCAGACATCCCTGTATTCCGTGTTAGCAAATACCCCGTCCTTACATGTCGGGGTCAATCTCTTTTCCCGCCCGCACTTCGGGGTCATTTTCAAAAGCGTGTAGAACGGCTGACCAGAACGCCCGCAGGCTTGGAAAATTGCCCCAGTTGGGTGGTTCTTCAACATCCGCCGTGGGGTCTATACCAAGAACAGCCCAACTGACGCGATCGAGATCTACATCGCTATAGGCCAGTAACGTCCTTAATTCGTTGACTGCCTGCTGTTTGAACGACAGGCCAGTGCCCCGCGGCGCATCTTCAATAGCCTCGAACAGCGTGTCGCCAAAAGTATCTGCATCTTCGCCAAACGAGCTGGCGCCCAGATCGGCTAAACGCGGAAACATGTCAATAATATCATATTTAGTATAGTTTAACAGTGTGGACATAGTAGCTCATTCCATTGTGTACTTTTTTGACAATTGTAACTTGAATGTGCCGCGCAGTCTTGCGCTGCCGATTGGCATTCTCGATGACGACAGTTCCCCTCCCTGAGGTGTATCCGTCCAACTGGATTGCATTTCCATCTTTGGCGTTCTTGCGCCAGCTATCAGTCTTGGGGACGGAATGCTGGTTGGTATTCGACATGGCGTGCCCTGAAAACGCAAACACAGAAAAAGCCCGCCGGTAAGGGCGGGCTTGACGTATCGCACGGGTGATCCACGCCGAGGTTTATACCATAGCGCTTTTTCGGTTGCGCGCGGATACCAGATAAAAAAGACTGATCCTAACTCCACCAACATCCGGTATGCAGAAAGCCATCTAGCCACCTGCCTATCTGACATGAAAGTGCTGCCGCCTGTCTGTTTCATGTTCGCTAAACAGGCAGGCTAGTAAAGGGTGTTAGCGGATACTCCGTCCTTACATGTCGGGGTCAATCTCTTTTCCTGCCCGCACTTCGGGGTCATTTTCAAAAGCGTGTAGAACGGCTGACCAGAACGCCCGCAGGCTTGGAAAATTGCCCCAGTTGGGTGGTTCTTCAACATCCGCCGTGGGGTCTATACCAAGAACAGCCCAACTGACGCGATCGAGATCTACATCGCTATAGGCCAGTAACGTCCTTAATTCGTTGACTGCCTGCTGCTTGAACGGCAGATCATATGTTCGAGGTCCCCATTGGATAGCTTCCGTTAGCGTGTTTCCAAACATATCGGCATCTTCACCCAAACAGTTGGCACCCAGACTGGTCAGGCACGGAAACATGTCAAGAATGTCATATTTAGTACAGTCGGACAGTATGGACATAATAATTCATCCCATTGTGTTCTTTTTTAGTAATTGTAACAAAGAGGCGATGTGCGGCTTTGCGTTGTCGATTAGTATTCTCGATCACGATAGCCCCTTTTCCCGCGAGATATCCTTCGACGTCGACTGAATTTCCATCTGCGGCGTTCTTGCGCCAGCTATCAATCTTGGGGACGGAATGCTGGTTGGTATTCGACATGGCGTGCCCTGAAAACGCAAACACAGAAAAAGCCCGCCGGTAAGGGCGGGCTTGACGTATCGCACGGGTGATCCACGCCGAGGTTTATACCATAGCGCTTTTTCGGTTGCGCGCGGATACCAGATAAAAAAGACTGATCCTAACTCCACCAACATCCGGTATGCAGAAAGCCATCTAGCCACCTGCCTATCTAACATGAAGGTGGCTGCTGCCTGTCTGTTTCATGTTCGCTAAACAGACAGGCTAGTAAAGGGTGTTAGCAAATACCCCGTCCTTACATGTCGGGGTCAATCTCTCTTCCCGCCCGCACTTCGGGGTCATTTTCAAAAGCGTGTAGAACGGCTGACCAGAATGCCCGCAGGCTTGGAAAACTGCCCCAGTTGGGTGGTTCTTCAATATCCGCCATGGGGTTCATACCAAGAACAGCCCAACTGACACGATCGAGATCTACATCGCTATAGGCCAGTAACGTCCTTAATTCGTTGACTGCCTGCTGCTTGAACGACAGGAAATGACCCTGCGGCGCATCTTCAATGACCTCGAACAGCGTATCGCCAAAGAACTCAGGATCCTCGCCAAACGAGCTGGCACCCAGATTAGTGAGACGCGGAAACATGTTGAGAATATCACGAGTGGTATAGTCTAACAGTGTGGACATAGTAGCTCATTCCATTGTGTACTTTTTTGACAATTGTAACTTGAATGTGCCGCGCAGTCTTGCGCTGCCGATTGGCACTCTCGATGACGACAGTTCCCCTCCCTGAGGTGTATCCGTCAAACTGGATTTTATTTCCATCTTTGGCGTTCTTGCGCCAGTGATCAATCTTGGAGCTGTTATCCTTGAGCACTTTGTGAATAGCGCGTTCGGCGTCTTCCTTCGATATGAAGAATGAAACAATGGGCTGCCTTTCCTTTACAAACCGGCGTTCGATATATTCGTCGGTTGGATCGACGTGCTTGAGCAAGACATGCCCCCCTGCCTTGCGATTATGTGGCGGGGCCTCATGGTGATCGAGATCGAGCCGCTTCTGTCGATGGGGTAAGAGGAGATCCCGGTCGGTGGGTGGTCTTGCGGGTTGAGGGGAGTGGGACGCAGGCCGGTGGAAGTGCTCCATCGTGATGTCGGCCTGCCGGAAGGTTAGCCGACTTACATCTGCTGAGGCTACGCGAATGGCGCGTGTTGCCGCGAAAGACCCGGCCCTATACAGCAGGCTACTGGGAATCAGGGCGTCCACAGCCATACCTGCCATATCCGCAACCACGGGGGATGCATGTGCTCTCAGAGCTGCGGCGCGGACCGTGCGTTCGGTCCGGGTTTGTGGAGGTGTGCCAGTGTTCCATGCACGCCGTCCAGCGGTCATCACGTCAACACCGTGAGCGGCAAACGCAATGCCGCCCACTTTGCTGAGCGTCGGTTCAGGGGCGGCTAGAAGGCCAGTGGCTCCGGCTATTTCCGCAGCCCCGAAGCCGATCATGGCCAGACCTTCGGCCCGGTTGATTGTTTTCTGGCTTGGCAGGTAGCGTCTGACGATGCTGACAAGCTGATGTTCGCTCATGACAAATGTCAGGGCGGGATGTTGGTTGGTATTCGACATGGCGTGCCCTGAAAACGCAGACACAAAAAAAAGCCCGCCGGTAAGGGCGGGCTTTTTTTGTGTCACACGGGTGATCCGCGCCGTGGCCTATGCCATAGCGCTTTTTAGGAGGATCATGGTTTTGTGGGAAAGTTCGGGTTAGTGAATATCATTGTTCGAACTATATTGAATATATGGTAAAAACTACGCGCGAATACCAGATAAAAAAACCAACGCGTCAAAACAGACATTCCTGTATTCCGTGTTAGCAAATACCCCGTTCTTACATGTCGGGGGTCAATCTCTCTTCCCGCCCGCACTTCGGGGTCATTTTCAAAAGCGTGTAGAACGGCTGACCAGAACGCCCGCAGGCTTGGAAAATTACCCCAGTTGGGTGGTTCTTCAACATCCGCCGTGGGGTTTATGCTGAGCACAGCCCAACTGACACGATCGAGGTCTACAGCGCTATACGCCAGTAACGTCCTTAATTCGTTGACTGCCTGCAGCTTGAACGGCAGGAGATGCAGGCTTGGCGCACCTTCAATGGCCTCGAACAGCGTGTCGCCAAAAGTATCTGCATCTTCGCCAAACGAGCTGGCGCCCAGATTAGTGAGACGCGGAAACATATCGAGAATATCATATTTAGTATAGTTTAACAGTTTGGACATAGTAGCTCATTTCATTATGTTCTTTTTTAATAAGTGTAACTTAAATACGCTGCGCAGTCTTGTGCTGCTGGTTGGATCGACGTGCTTTCACAGCACATCTCCCCCTGCCTTGCGATTATGTGGCGGAGCCTCATGGTAGTTGAGATTGTTTAAGGCTGTCGCATATGCCATCTTAAGGGCGAACAGCATTTTTATGCTGCTATAGACCAAATCCTCATGGCCGCGTAATTTGTAAAATCCGGTTCCCGCCAATTCTGGAGCTGATTACATCGCGTAATCCAGCATAAACTGTTCAGGGTTCAATATATTGTCTCTACGCCTTCTCCTTTCTTCCCTGAGCCTTGTTGCCCTTCCGGCCCTGTACCTTGCGCCATGCAGCTGGGCCGCCTCCGCTGAGTCCTCACCTTTCGCGTTCCAGCGCACCTCTCTCGATGCAACGGGCGAACACCCAGAAATCTGCCTGCATTTCAATCAGAACCTGAACGCACGAGAAACATCAACACTGGCCCATTCGATCCATCTCTCACCAGAAAGCGCTTTTACACCGCGTGTTGAGAATGACACATTCTGCCTCGGCAATCTTGCCTTCGGGCAGGGTTACACAATGAAGGTTGACCCGGATTTTACTTCCGCCGATGGCCAGCATCTCGCCGCACCCCTCACGCTCAACGCCCGCTTTGGGCGTCGTGATGCGCACGTTGGGCTGACAGGAGACGGCTTTATCCTGCCCGGACGCACGACCGGGCATACGCCTGCCCTCGCTATCGAAACTGTTAACGTCTCCACGGTTCGTCTTCACGTCTTTCGGGTCGCTGCATATCAGCAATTTCCCGGCACAGGTCATATTGACAGCACACTTCCTGATCTGAACCAGATCAGTTTTGACCCTTATACGTTCCAGAACCTGCTGGACACGACCATGCGTGAAATCTGGCATGGCACCATGGCTATCGATCATGCTCCAGACCGATCTGTGACAACTGGCTTCCCGCTGGCAGAGACAATTGGCGCAGGACAGAACGGGCTTTATCTGGTGACAGTTGAAGACGCCGCAACGCCGCCGGAAAAAAGCCCCGTGGAAACTGCGCTTAAAGGCGGGAACATCAACACCGATCTTCTGCAAAGCAAGTCTATTTCTGCCCACTGGGTTAATCTGAGCGATCTTGGCTTAACCATGCTGCGGGGTGAAGACGGGCTGACAGTCAGTGCCCGTTCCCTGATGAGCGGACAGCCTACTCCTGATGTCACGCTGACACTGCGCGCCCGTGATGGCGGCACTCTGGCAACAATCACAACGGACGCGAGTGGCCTTGGGCATTTTGATGCCCCCCTGCTCCGTGGCACCATGGCAGACCGCTCATCGGTTCTGCTGGCCAGCAAGGGGGAGGATTTCGGCTTTCTGCATCTTGATCGGCAATGGTTCGATTTTTCAGAACAACATCTTGAAGGTGCCATCAGCCCCTTTCAGGGGAGCAGTCGCGCACTCGTGCAGCCTGACCGCGGCATCTATCGCCCCGGTGAGAGCGTGCATCTGCTCACTCTTCTGCGCGACCGGGCAGGACAGGCTATTCCAGACGCGCACCCGGTTCTTGTTCTACACCGTCCCGATATGATGGAAGAACGGCGCATTCCGCTTACAGGTGCGGCAGAGGGCGGCTACGCCACCACCCTGCCCCTGAGCGCCAGCGCGCCTACGGGCCTGTGGCGGGCCGATATTCTGCTTGACCCTTCCCTGCCCGCCATCGGTTCAGCCCATTTTAGCGTTCAGGATTTTGTACCACCCAGTATCGAAGCTAGTTTCACGCCACCAGCCTCCGTAATTGCCGGACAGGACGTTGTGATTGATGCCTCGGCACGTTTTCTGTATGGCGCGCCCGGTGAAGGCCTTAAAAGTGACAGTTCCTACAAACTTGTTCCCATAACCGATCCGATCCCTGACCACACAGGCTGGGCTTTCGGATTTGAGAACGAGGAAACACCATCAGCCAGCGGTGACATCACCGCGCCTCCAACCGATCATGAAGGCCATACGCAGCTAACCTTCACGCCGGATATTCCACAGGGCCTTACCCGGCCGCTCGCCCTTGATATACGTGCCGGTTTTCTTGACCCCATGGGGCGGCGCGTGGGTGAGCACTTTACAATTCCCGTCCGCCGCACCGCACCGCTGATCGGCCTCCATGTCGCGGCAGATGCCTCCGCCAGCATGGGCAGTGCTGTTATCCCCATTGATCTTGCAAGTTTTGCGCCTGACAACAGTCCGGTTGCCATCGGCAAAATTCACTGGACCCTGTCACGCGTTAACCGGATCTATAACTGGGCCTACACGCCTGACAATGGCTGGACTTTCAGCAGCCACACTGTGGACGTGCCCATGCGCTCGGGCGATCTTGCAACAAATGCCAAAGGTACAGCGCGTATCACCCCAACGCTGGACTGGGGCGAATATCGCCTGAGTGCCGTTCCAAGCGAAAGTGACGGTGTAACCGGCAGTTCACTCCACTTTCAGGTTGGCTGGGGTGGAAGCGGTAATGCCAGCACACCGGACCATCTGCCACTTAGCGTACGCGATACCCATATCGCGCCAGGCGGCAGCACGGTCATCCACATTGGTGGCGGTTTTGCCGGGCAGGCCCAGATAACGCTTGCAACAGACCGTGTGCTGAACACACGTTTTGTGGACGTTCCGAAAGAAGGGCTGGACGTGCCCGTAACCGCCGCACCGGACTGGCATTCCGGCGCCTATGCGCTGGTCACACTCTATCGCCCCCTCAACAACCCCTCCGGCCTGCGCCCACATGACCCTGTGCGGGCAGTTGGTGTTACATGGATTGGTGTCAATCAGGACGCACATCGGCTGAGCGTAGCACTTGATACGCCTAGCACCGTCACGCCGCGCCATCGCATTACCATTCCCGTGACTGTTCAGGCCAGTCAGGGTCTTCCGGTGGGGCATGTGCAGGTTGCGGTATCTGCGGTCGATCAGGGTATTCTCAACCTCACGCATTTCACGCCGATCAATCTGTTTGATGCCCTGTACGGTCGCCCCCGTCTTGGGCTGGACATGCTAGACAACTACGGGTCTCTTTTACTGAGTGATGCAAAAAATGGCCGTATCCGGTCTGGGGGTGATGCAGCGTCAAACAGCAGCAGCGCGGACGGCCCGCCCGTGCGGACAACGGAAAGTGTCGCGCTGTTCGATGGTCCTGTCGCACTCGACAGCACCGGGCACGGCACTCTCTCGTTCGATGTGCCGGATTTTGACGGCCAGCTTCACCTGATGGCCTCAGCCTGGAGCAAAGACGCTGTTGGCAACGCGCAGGCAGACATCACAGCACGAGACCCGGTTTTCCCCGATCTGGGGTTACCACGGTTCCTCGCCCCGGGGGATACGGCACAGGCACAAGTCTCCATTATCAACGTTGATGCGCCATCAGCACCTTACGAGGTCCAAATCACCACGGATGGGCCACTCCATGTTCTCGGCTCCGGCACACTCAGCGCTCCTGTCAAACCCGGTGGGCGCGCTGACCTGCGTGTTGCGCTGGCCGCTACTCCAACCCTGGCGGGCCGCACTGCCATTGCGCATATCCATCTCACATTGCGCAGATCCGGCTCATCAAAAGTGCTGCTGACGCGAAGCTGGCCCATCGGCATAAGGCTGGCGCATGTTCCGCTTACCGTCAGCCGGACTGCACCGCTCCCACCCGGTAGCCATAAGATATGGAACCGCACGGAACTTGCGGGATTCAACCCGGCAGATGCGCGGATAACCCTCAACATTTCTGCATCGGACGGCCTTGATACAGTCGGGTTGCAAGAATCCCTGCAATCCAGCGTCTGGGGGGATTCTGATACACTGGCGGCTCAGGCCCGTGCGCTGCTGCAACAAGCCAGCCCGCCCCCCTCCGAGACTCACGACCACAGAGAAACTCCGGGCAAGTCCATCCAGTCAGCCATCAATACGCTTTTTGATCGCCAGAACCCTTCAGGTGAGATTGGCCAGTGGGATCGTTCCGATGGCCTCAGCCTTCCCGACGATCTGGACTATCTTGCCGATTTCCTGATCCGGGCAAAAGCCGCTGGCTACACCGTGCCGGAGGATCGGCTCGGCCTGCTACTCGACCATATTGAAAGCGAGCAACTCCAGCCTCAGAGCGTCTATGATGAAGATCATGACAGTGAAAGACAGGCAGAACTGCTGAATACACGCGCCTACGCGGCGTACGTGCTGGCCCGTGCCGGTCGCCTCCACCCTGATGCAATTCACACTCTCGCGGCCTTGCTCGTCGCGCGGCAGGATGGTACTCGCGTCAACTATGTCTGGGCTGACACAGCAGATTCCAATACACAGGCCTATCCTCTGGCCCTTGGGCATCTCGCTGTCGCACTCGCGATGGACGATGCACCGGAGGACAACAGCGCAACATCACCAGAAGCATTGCTGGATGCAGCCATCTCGGCACTCGGGCCGACCCGCACCGGAAAGCCAGATTTATGGGATTACAAATACTGGACCTATGTGCGCGATCTAGCCGGACTGGCTGCCCTGACAGCCGAAGCGCATGACGATCGGCGCACCCACCTGCTCATTGAGCGGTTTGGCAAGCTGACTCTGTCGCCTGATATGCTGACAACCGCAACCAGAACAGCGTTGCTCGAAGCTGCCAGCGCTCTGAACAAGGATACTGACGGGCGAAGTGTACGTGTGCAGGGGCAGTCCAACGCCACACCGCTTCGCCTGCCGCTTACCTATCCGTTTGATTCCGCTGCACTCGAAAAGGGTCTTCAGGTTGAAAACACCGGAAGAAAGATGCTGTTCAGCACCCTGACTGTGCAAGGCGAGCCAGCCGGGAATATCAAACCTCTCACCAACGGACTGACACTGGCCATGCAGGGCTTTACCCTGACTGGCGAGCCATTTGACCTGACACACATGCAACAGAATGACCGGTTTATCGTCAGTCTTAAAGGCACGGCTCTCCACCCCGGTCAGTATCTGGTGGGCATCACCAGCCTGCTTCCTGCCGGATGGGAAATCGAGAGCATCGTCTCTCCTGAGGATGCCGCATCTGACGAGCATGACTGGGACAACACAGAAAACGACCGCGCGCAGCCCCCTTACGCTTTTCTGGGCACACTCAGCAACACCGAACATGCTGCCGCGCTGGATGATCGCTTCAGTGCCGCGGTGCACTTCACGACGCAGTCTCCAGATCTTGCGACACGGAGTTTCCATGTCGCCTACATCGTCCGCGCCATTACGCCGGGCCACTTCACTCTACCAGAGGCGATGGTCAGCGCACGACGTCTTCCAAGCCTGATGGCGCGCACGGCATCAGGGACTGTCGAGATCACCGCACATTGAAGGCTTCCTTCTGCCGCATCAGAAACTGTACACTCGGCCTGCTGCTCACCAGCCTCATTCCGGCTGGTCTGCTGGTGGCCGACCACTTTAATCCGCCTGACCTGCATCGGGCCGAGCAAGCCGCCCTTCTTGTTCAAGCTCGCGACCATACGCTGCTTGACGGCCATACAAGCCGCGATGGCTTCTGGCGTTTACCGGTTGAAAGCCAGGATGTTGACCCGACCTACATCACACTCCTGATGATGACGGAAGACCACCGCTTTGAAAGCCATCCGGGGGTTGATCCGCAGGCCCTTGCGCGCGCCATCTGGCAACTGGCCCTGCGTGGTCATATTGTCTCGGGTGGTTCCACGCTGGCCATGCAGACAAGCCGCCTCCTTACCCCGCACCGCCATACATGGGGTGGCAAGCTGCGCGATATCCTGCGTGCCCTCCAGCTTGAATGGCGTTTCGGGCGTCGGGGTGTCTTGAACCTTTACCTCACATTGGCTCCTGAAGGCACAAATGTCGAAGGCATTCGTGCGGCATCCCTGCTCTATTTCGGGCATGAGCCCAGCCATCTGACACCCACCGAGGCCGCGTTTCTTGTGGCTTTACCACGGCGGCCCGCCGCACTCCGCCCAGACCGCCATCCTGACGCCTTGCTAAATGCTGCGCGCCACACACTGCAACGCGCCACTTCATTACGGCCTGTTGCATGGCCAACACCAGACATACGCAGCGTACCGCATGATGCTCCTGAACTCACCGGTCATTTTCTCAGCGCAGGGCGCAACAGCGTGGTGGTGACAACGCTTGATGCAAGGCTTCAGCGCAACGTACGACAGGCGCTTGCTAGCCAGCCAGCCCCACTGCGTGGAACATTTGCAGCACTGATTGTTGATCATGAACGGCAGATCGTTGCATGGGTCGGAGGGGCCGAGCATAAGGCTCCGGGCAATGCGATAGATGCTGTTTTGGCGCCCCGTTCCCCCGGCTCCACACTCAAGCCGTTTGTCTATGGCATGGCATTCGAAACAGGCTGGATGACACCCCACACACGTGTGCGCGATAGCCGACTTGCCATTGGCGGCTATGCCCCCAAAGATTTTGACCATACTTTCCGGGGTGAAACGACTGTGAGTGAAGCCCTTCAACTTTCACTCAATGTGCCTGCCATTCAGGCACTGGAGCGTGTTGGCCCCTCCCGGTTCATGAACCGCCTCTCCACCTGCGGTGTGCGGTTGCGACTGCCCAAAAAACCGGATGGCACACAAAGCGCACCGAGCCTCGCGATCGTTCTTGGGGGAGCAGGCATCTCACTCCATGACCTGACAATGCTGTACGCGGCACTCGATCATGATGGTCGCGTCGCCCCCCTGCATCGTGAACCAACAGGTCTAAAATCAGCGCCCCCTGCACCCGAGACAGTCCTGCTGTCCAGCAGAGCAAATGCCGACATTCGTACAATCCTGCGGGGCACAGCTCCACCATCTGGCGTAGCATCATGGGAGAGTGTTGCCTTCAAGACAGGCACATCCTATGGCAATCGTGACGGATGGGCGATGGCCTCCACGCCTCAGGCAACAGTTGGTGTCTGGGCTGGACGCCCGGACGGTACTGCCTCTCCTGAACTAACAGGACGGGATACGGCAGGGCCAGTGCTGGCAGCTCTTCTCTCTCTGCTTTCTTCGCCCCCACATGCACCAGCCCCGCCAGCCAGTGCCCAACCTCATCGTGCGGTTGCAATTCTGTCACTTGCTCTGCGCACTCTGCAACAACGGCAGGCACCGCAGATCATCTTTCCGCGCAATCATTCCGAAATTGAAAGCCGCTCTTCCCAGGGCACGATGCTTCCCATCGGACTGGAAGGCTCAGGCGGCCACCCGCCTTATCATTGGTATATCAATGGTATTCCACTGGATGTGCCGCCCGGTGCGCAACCATCATGGACGCCCGATGCTCCTGGCTTTGCCCACATCACGCTTGCGGATGCACAAAACGCCCATGCAACTATTGATGTTCGCATACGGTAAAATGAAACCCTCTTGTGCTATCAATATATTTTATAACAAGTTTTCCATTTTCCTACCAATCAGCCTGATGTGTACTAACATCTCTCACTACAATGTCGCAGGTTTCAGAACGGTCGGGTTTGCGGACGCAGATAACAAGAACTATTGCCGGGCGTCTGCTTTCGGGAAACTCGAACGGCTCGCTTAGCGCATAGCAACCAGACTGACTACTTACGCCCTCATAAGAGACATAAAAGAACGTTTCTTAGCTTCCTGAAAACAGACTATACAGATCAACAGAATATACGAAATTCAGGATCATCAAACGTGAATATTTTCACAGTATGAGACGCTGCCACTTGCTTGGAGTATATCCAAATTGCCGCTGAAAAGCAGCACTGAAATGGCTCACGTTACTATACCCAAGCTCCATAGCCGTTTCCGTCACGTTTTTCTCTCGCAATAAAGAACGGGCGCGTTCCATACGATGGGCTTGATACAGTGTGTAGGGTGCGCAACCGAACTGCTGACGAAACAGTTCCTTAAATCGTGTGGGACTGAGATCACACAGAGCCGCCAGTTGTAAAATTGTTGGGGCGCGGTCGAAATGTTTAAGCAAAGTCTGCCGGGCAGTTTCGAGACATACTGCTTTTTTCCCATTTAACTGCAGGCGCTTTGCTTCACACGATGCAAAGGCATAGCCCAACGTGGTCATCGCCAGCCCATAGCCTATCAGCTCATTTGGTTTCGCAACTTGCAAACTAGAGGGATTGGCCATTCGCAAATAACCAAGAAGCCGTCTTGCCGTTTTTATGGCTGGATCCTGAATCTTCAGCGATCGGGCCTGAATACCGGGAAGAAAGTCAATGTTCATTTCACCAAGGAGGAGTGGCGGCACGTGGATTTCTAGGGCGGAAAATTCCGCACTGTTTTCAAATGTAAAAGTTTCACGAGATGTACGCGCCAGAATAAGATCACATGTCTCAAAATGGTGAATCTGACCGCCAGCTTTCATGCTGCATGATCCAGACAGGATAACTGTGCAACGGGCGGTCAGGCCTGGCTCATCAAAATATCCGCTCAACTCACTCGCTTGAGCGGACACAAATCCGCTTGTGAGCAGACCTCCGGGAAAGCCACGTGAATGCGGATACAGCAAGGATGTACCAGCAATGCGGTTCGGGTGGGATTGATGAACCTGAGTTGAACTGACTTTTGCCATCACAGCACGGATTTTCCTGTCCGATCGGGGTAAAGAGACTGATCCGGGTAGCGGAGATAATAAGAATTATTATCATCACGACTTATGAAAGAAAACCTCTCTCTTCCATGGCTCAGGACTGGCGCCTGTCTGCGGAGCGTCAGCTCAATGGCGTTTGTCTTTACGGCTCTGACGGCTTTACCCGTCTGCGGATGGGCTGCTGCAACGCCATCTGTAAAATGCATTCATAAACCGGGAGATAGTGCGGGAACGTCCTGCATCTCTTCGAAAGAAGCCGTTACGGTCAGGGGCAAACGCGCTGCTTTCATGAACCCAACGAGCACAACGCATGTGTCTGCACAGGATATGCAGGCATATAGAATGCAGACTTTGGGCGACATCGCCGAACGTGTCCCAAACCTGTCATTCACCAATACAACACCCAACAATCCTGTTCTGATGGTACGAGGGCTTGGTGGCACGGAAGATGAAGGACCGGTTCTTTACACGCCCGTCCTGATCGACGGCATACCTGTTCCCAGCTTTGCCATGGGGCAGATGTTTGATTTCAGTAATGTGGATGTCATGCGCGGTCCGCAGTTAACGCAAGGGATCAACGCATTTGGAGGCATGGTTTCTGCGCAGTCGAGAGACCCTGGAAACCGTCTGAGTGGGTCGATGGACTTCGAATACGGAACGGGAAACCGAAAAAGAGCAACATTTTCGGGCGATCTGCCGATTAATGCCTCCACCAGTCTCCGTCTGTCCGTCGGTGGAGAAACCGCTGACGGCTACATCCACAATCGTGCCCTGAACCGCAGCGATACGGGGGGCTGGCATGGATGGTTCGGCCGCATCAAACTGCTACACAAGGACAGTGCCGGAGGAGAATGGCGCTTCAGCCTGCATCATATGCTGAACCACGGCGGCAATGACTTCTTCGAAACGCCACAACATGCCCGGAACCATGTCTCTTACAATACGTCGGAAGGCGTAAATGATACAGAATACCTCATTGGTTCAGCTCAATATCACCGGCGGTTCAGTCAGCATATGATTCTGGACGTTACGTTCGGAGGAGCCTCTACCGACTGGCGTTATAGCAACCCCTACTCCGTCTTTTCCGCCAATTCCGGCTTCACGCTCCCGACACGCCAGATCGGCGGTTCTGTCATGCTGTCCGGGAGTTCAGGAACACTGGACTGGAAAGGAGGGATTTACGGGCAGCAGGTCAAACGTTGGGCTCCCTACGATTTTGATATGTCACCCTACTATGCCAGCCGCACAACTGCGACATTAGGAACAGCCAATGTTGCCTTTATGGGGGAACTAGGGTGGCATTTCTCAAAGAACTGGCGCCTCGTGCCATCGCTGCGCATCGAACATGTTGATAGCTCGCTCAGCAACTGGACAAGCACCATGAGCGGAGACACGCCTTATGCTTATAGCATGGAGGAAAGCCTTCCACGCCAAACACTCTCTAAAACTGCTCCCCTTCCTGGGCTGAAACTCGAGTACAATCCGCAGCCTTCTGGTAAATTAAGCCAGTTCGGCTGGCTGAGTTACTCCCGCTCCTTTCTGCCACCAAATTACAGCCCATACGGTTCCTATAGCAGTACGGTTTCGGTGCCTTACGCTTCCAGTTATGGCAATAATCTGGAAGTAGGCTATCGTCTTGGAGATATCACAGGTCGATGGTCCGTAGAAGCAACCGGATTTGCCAATTTCCTTTCAAATCTTCAAGTCTCTGCAACGAATGGTGCGGGAGAATCTCTTATCGGGACGGCTGGCACCGCCCACTCTCGGGGGATGGAAGCCACCGCACATTGGAAGCCGCTCGATACACTTCAGCTTAACGCGTTCCTGGGGCTGACATACGCCGCATATGATCGCTTCGTTTTTGGGGGGGCAGATTACAGCGGCAAGCAGATGGCTGGCACTCCACGAAGCAATTTCGGTTTTTCGGCCGAATGGCATCCTGTTCCGGGATGGGCTGTTAACGCCAGCGTTGTCCGGCGCGGACGAACAACTCTCTATCCCAGCAGTAGTATTCGGAATGCACCCTACGTCCTTGTGGATGCGCAGATTGAGAAGCGCTGGAAACACTGGACTGTCGCACTTTACGGACACAACCTGACCAATTCGAGTTATTTTACACGCGGTCTGTCGGGCGGAGATGTTGTGGCGGCCAATCCACGTCAGTTGGGCTTTCGTGTCGGAGTCAATTTCTGACATGGAGGCTGCATCCCATTCCTATCGGAATGATCACGTTGAGACCAGAACAACACTCCTTAAACGGCTTCTGGCAATCGGGCTCATGTATGGCTCGCAGGGTATCCCTGCGGGACTAGCCTTCAATGCATTTTCGACCATTTTGCGTCATAGCGGAACGTCATTGCAGGAAATCGGCCTGACAGGACTGGTATTTCTACCATGGGCGCTGAAATGCTTCTGGTCAGGCATCGCTGACAATGCCGGCAAACGATGGGGCTATGGAGCCCTCGCCTTATGGACGCATATGTCTGCCGTTGGTATCTGCCTGCTTTTGGGATTTACCTCACCTAACCATCATTTCCTATTAGCTCTGTCAGGCATTCTGCTTCTGAACACAATTTTTGCCACGCAGGACATTTTTACGAATGCGTGCGCCGTCTCGCATATGAAGGGACGGAATGCAGGACTGGCCAATGCCTTACAGGTTATTTCATTTCTTCTGGGCATGGTGGTTGGTGGTGCAGGATCACTCTTCATCTACGAGCGGCTTGGCTGGTTCGGTGCAATGTGGGGTATGGCGTGTGAACTCTTTATCCTGTGGCTGGCACTTTTGCCCTTAAGAGGAAGCATTGAGCCTGACAGGGAATTTCAGAAGCCTTCCCGCCTTATAGATCTTTTCCGGCAACCGGGGTTTCGTTGGGCGCTCCTGATGGCGATTAGCTTCAAATTTGCGAGTTCAGCGCTCGCAATGTTGCTCCAGCCTTGGGTGATGGACCAATCTTTCAGTCTGGGTTTTGCCGGAACACTTCAGATGTCCAACATCATCTGTGGTGCACTCGGTGGCGCATTTATCGGTTTCCCGGCAGTCAGGTTTTTGGGCTGCTACCGTGCAGTTACATTGCTCATCTGGCCGTCCACCCTGCTCCTTGGAACGTTGGTGTGTCTACAAACAAGGGGGATGGCAACGCCAATGCTACTCTACGCGGGCCTTGGCATAGAAAACTTCCTTGATGGAGGGTTTTACGTTTCCGTCTGGGCGGTGCTGATGAACTGGTCTTCAGAAGAAAGGCCGGGGATGGATTACAGCTTTCTTCAATGTGGAGAAAGCCTAGCGAATGTCCTCGCAGGTATGTCGATCGCGCCTCTGGCATCCGTCATCGGATACAATCGGACGTTTCTGACAACCTGGATCGCTGGCGCGTTCACGCTGCTGCTTGTGGTAACGGCAGCCAGAAAACTTGCAGGCCTGTATGATGATACTGAGCCTTCCAAACAATCCTTCAGACAATTGAGACGCTCATGACAATCTTTAATCTTTCCAAAGAAGCTGCTGACCTATCGACTATTGATATTGGCAGGGAAACGGAAACAGTGCCCACAAACGGGCTCAAAATGCTTTTCCCGTTTGGAGCACATGACGTCGGACTTCTGCGATTCAAAGGCTCTACGCCATGGGAGGAACATCCAAATGATGAATTTCTTCTTGTGGTCGAAGGAGAGACAACACTAACACTTCGAACAGAACAGGGCGAGATCAGTTCTACTGCAAAAAAGGGAGACGTTCTGGTTGTTCCGGGAAAGACTTGGCATCGACAGGATGCGCCTGCCTCAGTGACTCTGATGTTTATCACCAATCATGATGGTAATCGTCATCAGGCTGCATCTATATAAATCGAACGGGAAGAAATTAGAGCATAATCCGATCTAACGGGCTCATTTTAAGATTCCCATATTGGTCGAAATCTGATTCATGCTTTGTGCTGGCATGAAGGCTGGCCCGTATGACCCGAACCCTGTCTGCTGGCCTTCATTGCCGTACGATTGCGGCCGTTGCCTCTGCCATAACCTGTTATGCGGCAGCGGTTCACTTTGGTGTGGCTTCGTCAAGAGTTAATTGATGCAGCACGAAGCGTATCCACCTGCATGCTTAGAGCTGCATACAGGGTCACTAAAGAAAAAATGGGCTGCTTAGAACAGGCCGCTTTTAGCCTTCACCGCAGAACTATTCATGGAGTGGTGCCAGACTTTATCGCCTTCAAAGATAATGGTCAGATGCTTTTCGGTGCCATGTTGGCCCTGGCGCAATCCGCCATTTTCCTTCTGTACGTGCAGGCAGAACAATACGGGTACCCTGATTGAAATCAAACAAGATACTATCAGGCTCGTGTAAAACTGGGATTGAAGTAGAATGGTTTGATGAAACTTCGTTCATGAAGCTATGAATACAAATATCCGATGTGTTTCCACATCGGATATTTGTAAAAAACTCCCTCCATCAAAAAATGGAGGGAAGTATTCGGATTAGGCAGAACGTCTGTTTTCCAAAACAGCTTTCGTGTTCTGTTCCAGATAGGGGCCAGCAGCTCGGATATTCAGAGAAAGAATACCCATTCCGCTCTGTGCCAGTTCATCCAGGGGCAAAACAGCATCACCATTTGTCCATGCGCAATCCGTCCAGTCTGTTGCGTGCCAACCAACTGGTTTTTCAGATTGAAGATGCGCAGTAATGTGTGTTTGCTGCTTAGCTGTCACAAAATATACGTCAGCTACAGCAACGCCCATCATGCGGCGGTCATCCACAAATGGCCCGATCACATCCGCTGGTCGGCTGGCGCGAGAGACAATACGCACACAGGCCATGTTAGCCGGCAGCATAAAGCTGTAACGCTCACCATCATGGCGAATGGGGCGAATGATGGCCCCGCTTTCCGTGACGAGATGTAGATCTGGGTCGTTTGTGAGCGCTGTATTTTGGTGAGATGTAGACACACCGGTGGTAACGCGGCTCAGTAGTTTGTGAAACAGAGGTTCAACAAAGGATCGTTCCACGCATAGTGGAGCGCCAGCATCGTTGTCCCAATTCCTTGCGGCATTCCGCAGGGTGGCAATCTTGCCTTCCTGACGGAAAGAAGAGCGGTTACCCGTGTCCAGATAGCTTTCTGTCAACATACCATCCGCCGTAATGACAGAATGCTGCTCGGTTTCGACGTGATAGTAATCGTAAGAAGTAATGGATTTATCATAGAAGATAGAAACACCATTCACTAACATACGCGCGGGTACAAACTTACCTTCAAAGAACAAGCAATGTTCTGGCGTAATCAGCATGTCTTTGTAGGGCACGCCTTGCGCGATGGCATCTTTGAGAATACGCACAGGATATCCTGCCTCATCATCAGAGAGCTCGGGGCGAACGGTTGCATGCGCCTTGCCAACCCAGGCTACCCGGTGGGAGGCTTCCTTATTGTTCTTCCAGTCAAGCGCAACAACCCGATCACCGATCTGGAGGTTTTCAACCGCCACATCGCCTTCTGGTGTGCGGATCATGCTGCCGGAGAGGAAGCACACCTCATAGCTTAGCCAACCGTCAGCACCATCGGTTAAGGTAAAGCCATAATTGCCAACACCAACAATGTTCAACGTGATGGTGTTGCCATTGTTCAGTGTCAGTTGGACTTGATTTGCAGTGGGATAGCTTACATTGGAGACATCTGCCGCTTTTACGCCGGCCAGTTCGATGCTGTCCGAATTGCTTGCAGAAGCGCCGTCGAACCCGTTGATGACAGTATTGAGTGTTCCGCCTGATGCCAGCCCAGAGATGACCAATCCGGTGTTGCTGCCTCCCTGCAGATCCACAGAACCGCCAGCGTTGTTCCAGATGGTTGCGGAACCGCCATTTTCTAGGGTAAGTGTGCCGGAAATAGTAGCACCGCTGGCAGCACTGACCTGTCCACCATTGGAAACGGTGGTTGTGTCTAGAATGCTATTACTATCCGCATAAACCAAACCGCCACTATTAACAGTTGTGCCTGTGGCTGTGCCACCAGAAGTAATTTCTATAACACCACCAGAATCGACAGTCGTATTGGAAGCTGTACCAGCCACAGCTAGTTCGCCACCACTGGAAACTACCGTAGCAGAAAGAATGCCGCCCTTTGAAACGACCAGGGCACCTGATGTATTTACAGTAACAGCATTGGCGGAACCTCCAGAGCTCACGGTTATTATACCGTTACTTCCAACCGTAGCTGTATTCAGAACACCATTCGCACTAATACCTGCCGAACCACCATTAATGGTGCTATCTGTGGCTGTGCCTCCAGAGGTAACTTTTATAACACCACCAGAATCGACAGTCGTATTGGAAGCTGTACCAGCCACACTTAAATTGCCACCACTGGAAACTATGGTATTGGCGACTTGTCCATCAACACCATCGGCTATATAGGAATTAGAAAGAACCGTAATTCCATTAACTATTCCACCAGCAGAAACGGTAATTGATGCACCTGATGCGAGTGATCCCCCACTCTCTGTCTTATCCCAATGTGATAATATCCCACCACTTACTACAGAAATACTACCAGAAAGAATGGCACCAGGAGTGGTGAAAACTGTTCCACCTGAATTAATACTCCCACCGACAAGCGTACCTCCAGAGTAAACTAATATTTTACCACCATCGTATGCTCCGTAATTAGAACTTCCCTTTTGCTCGACTAGGGCCTGTTAGGCCTTGAATGACGGAACGGATTGCATAGCTGTTTATGATGAGCATGATGCAGTCTGTCTTTTCCGATACCGCATGGTCTGTCTGGGAGCCTTTGATCGAGGAAGTCCGTCCGAAGGGCAAGACCCCACCAAAGAACCTTCGACAGACGATATCCGCGATTTTCTGGCGCCATCAGAACGGCGCGAAGTGGCGTGCCTTGCCATCAGAGTTTGGTCCCTGGTGGATTGCAGCACAGTTGTTCATTCGCTGGTCGAAACTCGGTGTGTGGCAGCGCCTCTTTGAAAAGGCCAAAGACAGGGATCAAGACCTCGGCATGGTCTTTCTTGATGGCACGACAATCCGTGCCCATCATAAAGCGGCCGGAGCGGCTAAAAAAGGGGGCACAGAGAACGCCGAAAGGATCGTGAGGCTCTTGGCCGCTCACGTGGAGGATTTGGCACCAAGGTCTGCGTAGCTGCGGACAGTCATGGCAGGGCACTGTCCTTCACGCTGGCACCCGGACAGGCACATGAATTACCGTGTGCCTACGCCCTGCTTGACGCTCTGCCATACCCACCAATCTATGTCGTCTGCGATCGTGGGTATGCCTCACATAAATTTCGTGAAGATCTTTGGAACCGTGGATCTCGTCCTGTCATCCCGCCAAGGAAGAATGATCCAGAAGTCGCTTGTCCCAAATGGGCTTACAGACACCGGCATCTGGTCGAAAACCTGTGGGCAAGGCTCAAGGAGTGGCGGGCTGTCGCGACCCGATATGAGAAAACCGCCGCATCCTTCCTCTCCGTCATTCTCATCGCTGCTACAGCAGACTATATCAAGGCCTAACAGGCCCTAACTTTGGCACCCCAACTACAAATTCTTATAGTGCATTTACTTGGCGTGCCGGAGTAACTTATAATTCTGTTATAGGTTTATCTCCGTATTTCAGTTACGCAACATCGTTTATACCGCAGATTGGCGCGTTTAATGCAAATGGAGAGCCAGAAAAACCTCTTGCGGGACATCAATTGGAAGCTGGATTAAAATATCTGATTCCGACAACAGATGTGCTGCTTACCGCGGCTGCATATCATATAAAGGAGAACCATTATCAAATTTCAGATACTGAATATTCAGGTTATGAAGTGGATGCAGGTACTGTTATATCCAAAGGAGTAGAATTATCTGCAAATGCCAACATAACGAAAGACATTCATTTAACTGCATCCTATAGTTTTAATGATATGCGTGTTGGCAAGAGTGACACGATGGAAGATCGCACAGATATTTACGGAAATGTTCTCGGAGAAGTTTCAGAGAGTGGAAAATATGTCGGTGGTGTTCCACGCAATATGGTGAATATGTTTGTTGATTATACACCATCTGGAAAAACTTTTTTAGGATTAGGCATGAATTTTGGTGTTCGCTATATCGGATCAACATTTGCTGATAATGCAAATTCTTTTAAAGCTCCAGCATACACACTATTTGATATTGGAGCACACTATGATTTTGGAAAAATTTTTCATAAATTAAACGGACTAAAAATACAAATGTCCATGTCTAATCTTGCAAATACAAGATATATTACTTCATGCACTGGTGGTGGCGGTGCATGCTATTATGGCCAAGCTAGACGTGTATATGGGAATATTTCCTATAGTTGGTGAAATTTCCCCATCCCGAACTACAGCGCCTTTTCCCTATTAGTTTCAGCACCTTGCCTCTCGTCTTCATGCCAAACTCGTGGGGTGCCACTGCGCAAGATGCGCAGGGCGTCCCTTGCACCATCCATGATGGCCGATACCCTGACAGCGACCTTTCTGGTCATCATCGGATATCGGCCTCTCCTGTACGATGGAATACGAAAATGCCCGTTGTGTTCTGCTTTTATCGCCCTTTTCCTGGCTCCATTTCATGACGGACCCTGACACGCCATTACCCCGCGTTCCCGGCCCGTCCGGTCCCCTGACACGGGACCGGCTTTACCATCTTCTGGCGACGGGCCATATCGCCCTGCCTGCTCTGGTGCAGGCGCTGGTCGTCGCCGAGCAACACAACTTCCATCGCGCCGCCGAAATCCTAGGCATCAGCCAGTCCATGATCAGTTCACGCCTCATGATGCTGGAAGAGGCCCTTGACCGCGCATGTGCTGTCCGAAGCGGATGACCATCCGGATGTCGAGGAACTGTATCGCCGCGCCATCGTGATTGATCCGAAAATCTCCCTCGCCACTGAATTGCCCCGGGTTTTGTGGAGACAGAAAGACCCGTGAGGTAAGAAGAATTCATGAGCAATAAATCGAAGCGTTTTCCGCCTGAATTTCGTGAACGTGCAGCCTGCATGGTTCTGGAGGAAGAGAAGAACCATCCTTCGCGGTGGTCTGCGGTGATGGTGATCGCCCCAAAGCTGGATATTCACCCTGACACGCTGTCAAAATGGACCCGTCTGCATGAGCGGGCCAATGCATCTGCGGTGAGTGACCTGCCTGATCGAGAGAAGATCAGGCAACTGGAGCGAGTGAACCGCGAATTGCGGCAGGCCAATGAAATCCTGCGTAAGGCTTCTGCGTATTTTGCCCAGGCGGAACTCGACCGCCTATGTGGACGGCCGTTTAAGCGCAATACCTCACATTGTTCTCCCGATGTCATTTCTAAAACGTATTATTCTACCGGCTGGATGATGAATACCGATTTAACGTGAAGACCCGGTCAGATGCGCTCTTATGTCCGGCCTGTTTATGCGACTTTATGCGCTGGCCATCATGGGTGTGCGCTCACGTGTCAGGCACCAATCTGGTATCACGTGCTCAGGGGCACAGACGGTCGAACGGTATGGCCTGAACTGTTGCTGAATGACTGTCTTCCCATCACGTCGGTTCGTACATACTGCCGGATCTACCGGAGCAAGCTCCGGTGTCCATCGTTCTGCTGGTGCAGGTCAGCCTGCTGAAACACTGACACCAGCCGGACGATAGATCTCTTTACGTGACAACAACGCCCAGATGATACGAGCCATTTTATTGGCAAGTGCAACTGTTGCCAGACGCCTTGGACGACGCGCCATGAGTTCGCATAGCCACTGACCCGCAGCGCTATCCCACTTATGGGCACGATGAAGCATGGCCGTCGCACCAAGAACCAGCAACGTTCTTATCTGCCGATTGCCCGTTTTGGTAATCCTTCCCAGACGGGTTTTACCGCCGGTAGAATGCTGACGAGGCACAAGCCCCAGCCAGGCGGCAAAATGGCGCGCAGAGGCGAAAGAGCCAATATCCGCGACCGAGGCGACAATCAGAGAAGCCGTTATGGGACCGACCCCAGGGATGGTCATCAACCGACGCGCATCGTCATCGCTTTTTGCACGCGCCCGGATCTGCACTTCCAAAGCATCAATGCTCTGAGCGACCTTTTCATAATGCTCAAATAACAACATGGCACTCTGCTTCATGGCAGCAGGCAGGTCGGCTGATGTCTCTATTTTTGCCATCAGTTCTGGCAGATGGCGTGTGCCCAGAGGGGCTATCAGCCCGAACTCGGAAGCAAGAGCCCGTAACGCATTACTCAGCATGGTCTGCTGTTTGACCAGAAGAGCGCGGGCAGAATGCAGTGACAAGACACCTTGCTGCTCTTCGCTCTTGATCGGAACACACATCGTATCAGGATGAGTCGCCGCCATGCAGATCGCAGCCGCATCAACAGCGTCATTTTTCTTGCCTTTTTTGACAAATGATTTGACCCGATCAGGAGGAACCAGTCTGACATCATGACCAATCCTGCTGATCACCCGTGCCCAGTAATGAGCTGATCCGCAGGCTTCCAGAACAACTTCACATGGGTCAAGTTTTGCAAAAAATGCTGAAACTTCACTGCGACCAAGCTTGCGCTTGAAAACGCACTTTCCAATTGCGTCAGCCCCATGAGCCTGAAAAACGGATTTGGCAATATCAAGGCCAATTATGCTAGCTTTCATACGGGCGGTCTCCTCCTGATGGTCAGTGAACCTCCATCATGGCACATTGATGCCGCAGGGAGGCCGTCCACCCCATCTGGTTCAGGCCATGACGCGCTTCATTGATGAGCACCGGCAGACATATGGTGTCGGGTCAATCTGCAAGATCCTGCCGATTGCACCATCTGTCTATTATGCAACCGTTGCCAGACAGAAAAATCCCTGTGTGCGCAGCCAGAAAGACAAAGAGCTGAGCGACGAAATCCGTAGAGTATGGAACGATAATTTTTGTGTCTATGGAGCGCGTAAGGTCTGGCATCAGCTCAGACGCGAAGGCAGAAATGTCGCCCGCTGCACGGTAGAGCGGCTGATGCGCCAGATGGGACTGAAAGGTGTCATTCGTGGCGAGGGGATCAGAACCACACGGTCTGATCCACAACGTCCCTGCCCACAGGATCTGGTGCAGCGCCAGTTTCATGCTCCAGCCCCCAACAGGCTCTGGGTTTCGGATTTTACTTACGTTTCGACCTGGCAGGGCTTTGTTTATGTGGCCTTCATCATTGATGTGTTTGCCCGCATGATTGTGGGCTGGCGCGTCTCGTCCACTGCCCATACCGACTTCGTACTGGATGCCCTGGAGCAGGCTCTGTGCCAGAGGCAGCCCGAGGGGCAAGTGACCCATCATTCTGACAGGGGCTGTCAGTATGTGTCCATTCGCTACACGCAAAGACTGGCTGAAGCAGACCTCGTTGCCTCAGTCGGAAGCATTGGAGATTCCTATGATAACGCTCTGGCGGAAACCATTAACGGGCTCTACAAAACCGAACTCATCTATCGGCAGGGGCCATGGCAAAACAGGGACGCGGTTGAACTGGCAACACTTAAATGGGTCGACTGGTTCAATAATCGCCGCATTCTGTCCTCCATTGGAAACATCCCCCCGGCAGAAGCTGAGGATCGCTTTTATGCACAACAAAAATCACATGCATTAGCTGCATAGTTCAGATAAAAAACGTCTCCACAAAACCCGGGGCAATTCAATACGCCCCGGCACGATCAGCGCCAGTATCGACACTTCGCCCCCAGCCTGACGCATTGTGACAGGGCCATCCTGAAGGTCCAGCACTGGCTGCTGTGTACGGAACCAGCCCGGGACGCCACAGTCGCCTATATGACACGGCTGTCAGGGCTGGAGGAGCGAACCTTCCTACGTCGTTTCCACACGGCGACCTCTCTTACGTCACTCGCTTACCTGCAACATCTGAGGGTAGAGAAAGGTCGCGATCTGCTGGAAACCACTTCCCTGCCGCTCGACCAGATTGCGTGGGAGGTCGGATATCAGGACAGTGGGGCTTTCCGGAAAATCTTCACACGATTTATGGGACAGCCACCCGCCGATTATCGGAGGCGATTTAGTAGGCAAAGTCAGCATGATTAACCGGACCGTACGGACTCTGCGTCCATTAGTCATCGGCGTTTAAAGCGCTGATCAGTGTCATAAGTGGCTTCGCGCGCACATCACGCATTTGTGAGAACCGACAAAAACGCGCCTGATTACTTTTCCGTTTGTTTCCTATGTGTTTCCTGCGCCACATTTCAGGCAACAAAAAACCCGCCTCAAGTGGGCGGGTTTACCGTGTGATATCAAGGACTTGAGATGGTTGCGGGGATAGGATTTGAACCTATGACCTTCAGGTTATGAGCCTGACGAGCTACCGGGCTGCTCCACCCCGCGGTTGTGATTGTGTTGAAATTTGTAGGGGTAGTAAGTTTTGGAAGGGTGGATTGGAAGACCTGGCGGCGACCGACTTTCCCGTGGCTTAAGCCACAGTATCATAGGCGCTGGGGGTTTTCACGGCCGAGTTCGGGATGGGATCGGGTGGATCTCTCCCCGCCATGGCCACCAGGTCATCCAGTCCACCCTGTAAGGGTGTGTGGAAGACGGTTGGTAGAAGAAGTAGGCGTATATATGGATGATTTCTGTGCACGGGCTGTCCTTTTAAGGGGACAGTAAGAGAGTGAGCCTATTGGGTGATTAGGACCAGTTAGCTGTACGTGTTACCACGCTTTCACACCTGGCCTATTAACGTGGTGGTCTACCACGACCCTCAGGGAGACCTAGTTTTGAGGTGGGTTTCCCGCTTAGATGCTTTCAGCGGTTATCCCTTCCATACTTAGCTACCCGGCGGTGCCGCTGGCGCGACAACCGGTGCACCAGAGGTATGTTCATCCCGGTCCTCTCGTACTAGGGACAAATCCTCTCAAGTCTCCAACATCCACGGCAGATAGGGACCGAACTGTCTCACGACGTTCTAAACCCAGCTCACGTACCACTTTAATCGGCGAACAGCCGAACCCTTGGGACCTGCTCCAGCCCCAGGATGTGATGAGCCGACATCGAGGTGCCAAACCTCCCCGTCGATGTGGACTCTTGGGGGAGATCAGCCTGTTATCCCTAGAGTACCTTTTATCCGTTGAGCGATGGCCCTTCCACGCGGGACCACCGGATCACTATGGCCGACTTTCGTCTCTGCTCGAGCTGTCACTCTCGCAGTCAGGCGGGCTTATGCCATTGCACTCAACAGCCGGTTTCCGACCGGCCTGAGCCCACCATCGCGCGCCTCCGTTACACTTTGGGAGGCGACCGCCCCAGTCAAACTGCCCACCATACAGGGTCCCGGATCAGGCTAACTGACCACGGTTAGACATCAGAAAAATTCAGGGTGGTATTTCAAGGATGGCTCCACAGGAACTGGCGCCCCTGCTTCAAAGCCTCCCACCTATCCTACACAGAATGTCTCTGATGCCACTGTAAAGCTGCAGTAAAGGTTCATAGGGTCTTTCCGTCTGACCGCGGATACCCCGCATCTTCACGGGGAATTCAATTTCGCTGAGCCGATGCTGGAGACAGCGGGGAAGTCGTTACGCCATTCGTGCAGGTCGGAACTTACCCGACAAGGAATTTCGCTACCTTAGGACCGTTATAGTTACGGCCGCCGTTTACCGGGGCTTCAATTCAGCGCTCTCACACCTCCTCTTAACCTTCCGGCACCGGGCAGGCGTCAGACCCTATACGTCGTCTTTCGACTTCGCAGAGTCCTGTGTTTTTAATAAACAGTCGCTA
>NZ_CP011120.1:1600000-1762500 GCF_001628715.1 Acetobacter oryzifermentans
GAATATTTTGTAACCCGCTGACCACCTGCCCTTCTGGTTCAGCACTTTCCGCCACTTCTGGAATATCGTTTTCACCGGCTTCAGGCTGCTCAACGGGTTCTTTCTGCCCAAGTGCCTTGGAAACGATACTGACCAATGCCTGACCGGCTAAACTGGATTTTCCGGAACCAGAAATACCCGTCACTACCGTCATTACACCTAAGGGCAATTCTAGCGTGACATTGTGTAAATTGTTCCAATTGATACTCTTCAGGCAAAGCCACCCTTCAGGCTTGAGTGGAACCATCTGCCCGTGCTTAATCTCATTAAAAATATAAGGCCGCGTGCGGGAGCGAGAAACAGACCTCAGTCCTTCTAATGAGCCACTATACAGGATTTCCCCACCTTTTTCGCCTGCATCTGGCCCTACATCCACCAGCCATTCTGCATGCCGAATAACTTGGCAGTTATGCTCAACCACCAAGAGCGAATTTCCTGCATCCAACAATCCATGCAGTGCCTTAAGAAGGGCCTGTGTATCGCATGGGTGCAAACCAGAGCTTGGTTCATCCAGCACATACAGCACACCAAACAAATTAGAACGGATTTGAGTGCCCAAACGCAGACGTTGATATTCACCGGGGGAAAGTGTTTGCACGCCCCGGCTTAACTGAAGGTAGCCAAGCCCCAATTCCAATAAAGTTTGCAAGCGTTCTATCAGCGCTTCCACAATACCATAAGCGGCCAGCCCCGTCGCATCGGTCTGCTTTTTGAGTTGCTGGCTTTGTTCGCGCAAAATGGCCGTAATTTTCTTGAGCGGTAAAGATGAAAGTTCGGCAATATTGCGCCCAGCAAATAACACCTGAAGCGCTTCAACTTTAAGCTTCTGACCATGACACTCTGGGCACACGCTGCTAACCATGAACGATGCAGCTCGCGCCCGCATTTTAGCGCTTTGCGATTTGGTGAATGTGTTCAGCACATATTGGCGTGCACCGGTGAAGGTGCCGTTATAATCTGCGGGAACACCGTGCTTGATAGCTTCCAGCACTTGCGCATGCGTGCGACCGGGGTAAACAGGTTCTGTTGGGGTTTCCTTTGTGTAAAGGATCCAGTCCCGCGTGGCTTTGGGAAGATCTTTCCACGGAATATCTACATTCACACCACGCGTGATCAGAATATCCCGCAAATTTTGGCCCTGCCATGCAGTCGGCCATGCCGCAACGGCCCTTTGCCTGATACTGAGCGTATCATCCGGAACCAATGTTTTGTCTGTTACATCGTAAATACGCCCTAGCCCATGGCAGCGTGGACATGCCCCCATTGGCGTGTTCGACGAGAAATCTTCTGCCTCCAAACGGCTCATGCCAGCAGGATACGTGCCAGCCCGCGAATACAGCATGCGCAAGAGGTTTGAGAGTGTAGTTAGGCTGCCAACAGAAGATCGGCTGCTACTGCCTCCGCGCTGCTGTTGCAATGCTACGGCTGGGGGCAGGCCTTCTATGGCATCCACAACCGGCACTGGCATTTGATTAAACAGCCGACGTGCGTAAGGAGAAACAGATTCCAGATACCGACGCTGGGCTTCTGCATAAATTGTGCCAAATGCCAGCGAGGATTTGCCTGACCCTGAAACGCCGGTCATTACAACAAATTTATCGCGCGGCACAGAAACAGAAACGTTTTTCAGATTGTGTTCACGTGCCCCGCGGACGCAAATCATATCGGCTGGGCTGCTGGCAGAAGACTGTGTTTTCATGGGGGCATTATACGCCCCCTATTTCTGCCCTGTGGTATGGAAAAAAGAATAGGTGCCCTGCATATAGCGTTTTCTGGCGTTTAACGCGGCCAATCGGGCACTTATTAAAGCTTAAAGCGTATCCTCTGTTGGCCCATCAGAAAGCGCACCTTCCCATTTAGCCGAGATTGCAGCGGCATACCCATTGCCCAACACGTTGGTTGCTGTGCGCATCATATCCAGAAAATGATCAATACCCAGAATGAGCGCAATACCTGCTTCCGGCAGACCAAACTGAGGCAGCACAGCCACAAGCGTAACAAGTGAGGCTCGCGGTACGCCCGCAATACCCTTACTGCTTAGCATCATCACCAACAGCATCAGAAACTGCTGAGACCACGGCATATGGATGCCATAAGCCTGTGCAATAAAAATGGCCCCGAAAGACTGAAACAGAATGGAGCCATCCATATTGAAGCTGTACCCTAGCGGCAGCACAAAACCGCTGATCCGAGTAGGTACACCAAAATTTTCCAGCTTTTCAAGCAGCAGCGGATAAACAGATTCACTACTAGCCGTGGCAAAACCTAACAGCACAGGTTGCACAAGCTCGCTCACCAGCCTTTTAATGCTGCGCCCCAGAACCAGAAAAGCAATAAAGGTAAGAACGCCCCACTGCACAAAAATCGTGCCATAAAATTCTGCTAAAAACCGTCCAAAATGCAGCAACATGCCAGCGCCACTTTGGGCTACAGTGCCCATAATGGAGCCAAATACGGCTAGTGGCGCCAGCACCATCACCATGTCTGTCATACGCAGCATGATATGCGCCAGCTCTTCGGTCCATTTCAGCATGGTTTCACCGGCCTTGCCCGCTGCGGGCAAGGCCACACCAAACAGAACCGAGAATACCACGATCTGAAGAATATCATTGCGCGCCATGGCATCCATGACACTGGTTGGCACCACATGCAGTAAAAATTCAACAGGCTGAAAAGGATGCTTTAAGGATGAAATATCAGACGGCAGAGGCGCAGAAAACCCATGACCTGGCTGCAAAATATTGGCTGCAAACAAGCCAATAAGCAGCGAAATAAAGGACATGGTGATAAACCACAGCAAAACGCGCCCACCCACGCGCACCACCAAGGTATCGTCCCCCAGCTTGCCGATACCGCTTACCAATGTTGCAAATACCAACGGCGCAATAATCATGCGTATAAGCCGCAGGAAAAACCCTGTTAACAAGGTTGCCACCTGATGCGCAGCCGAAATATAGGCCGGAAACAGATCATGCACCGCAAGCCCGCACAGAATGCCAAGCACAAGGGCAATCAGGATAGCGTAGGTGCGCCGTTTGGTATTAGTAGGTGAAGCAACCTCTGCCATCTGTCATTCTTCTCCCTCTGGAGCATGAAACTTGTCAAAAAGAAGGCTCATATAGGGAAGAAGACGCAAGAGGTCAAAGCTGTAAGAATAAGCAAAATTATTTCTTAACCGTATCATTTATTTGACAATATAAATGATTACCTGTCCGTTTTTTGGTAAATTCCTGATACAGACTATTCAGGTTTCAAAAGCCATACGCTCTCGGTAGCTGGCACACCGCCTTTTAGACCTCCTGCTACCGAAGTATTATCCAAACACATTATGGCATAATCTGCCCCATAATACCGCTGAATATCTTGCTGGGTTACACTGAACGGTGGCCCCGCTATGCAAGACTGATCATAACCTAAAGTAACAAGAAGTTGCTCTACCTTGCCCGAAATATCTATCAGATGCTCTGCATAAGTTATACGCATGGCGGGCGGCAAGGCCACCAAAGCGGCCCGATCGTAAATTGCCTGTACGCAACCGAGTAATGCACGAGAGAGCGCGAAAATATCACCCACAAATATGTTTAGGTTTTCAGCCTTAAAGCACAGCATATTGGAGGCCACTTGAGATATTTGTGGCGTTATACCAAGTTCAGAAAAAAGCTGTTCTACCGCAATCTGGCTAAGCTCTACTCCAACCACCTTCATGCCACGTTGTAGGAGCCAATGAATATCCAGCGTTTTGCCACATAATGGCACAAAAATACGTGCGCCCTCCTTAAGCTCCAGAACAGGGAAATATTTGACCAAAAGCGGATTAACAGCGGAAAGATGAAAGCCAATTTGGTTTTTCTGCCATTTCATGTCCCAGAATTGTGCATCCATTTTGGCCTCTTTCTGCTATAAAATCATTTATGATAGGTTTTATGCTTAGTGCGTAAACAGCAAAGCGAACACCCTGTTTTTGCAGGATATTCGATCCTACACTCTGTATCAGAAAGTTGTCTCTTATGCGTAAACTTTATGTTTATGATCATTGCCCATTCTGCATTAAAGCCAGAATGATTTTTGGCCTCAAAAACATTCCTGTCGAGATTGTTGTTCTTCAAAATGATGATGAAGCAACACCCATAGGTATGATCGGCCAGAAAATGCTGCCCATTCTGGAAGAAAACGGGCACTATCTGGGGGAAAGTCTGGATATTATTGCGCAGATAGACCGGGAAGGAACACCTCTCCTTACAGTTCCTTCCCGTCCAGAAGTTTCTGATTGGATCAGCCGCTCCAGTTCGCTGCTGTATAGGCAGTTTTTGCCTCGCGCCGCAGCGGCCCCTTTCGCAGAGTTTTCCACCACATCTGGACGAGCATACTTTATTCGCAAAAAAGAGGCTTCAACTGGCCCATTCTGCACGATTTTTAATGGAGGCCCAGAGGCCCTTCTCCCGTTAAATGCATTGTTAGAAGATTTGGCCTCTCTCCTGCCTGAACCATCTACTCTTCAGGGGGCGCTTTCTTATGATGATATTCATCTGTTTGCGCATCTGCACAGTTTTTCCATTATCAAAGGGCTTACCTATCCCGCTGCAGTAGAGAACTATAGGCAGGCTCTTTCCAAGCGTTCGGGCATTGCCTTGCTGGATGCTATAGCCGTCTGATTATAAAAAACTTTTCCTGTGTTACATTTTGTGAGAATTCATAATCATAAACACAGGAAAGGTTTGTATATAAATAAAAATGAAAAATAATACATGAGTATTTGTTTTATAAATTTATGATTTTAAAAAGTAATTTTTCAATTATTATAAAATTATATATTTATTTTCACATTTTATAATTATGCCAAAATAATATATTGCAAAAATTTTCCGTTGAAAATTTTATTAGAAAATATTATCAAGGCAATGTTATGACAACTGGCATAAGGAGAGGCCTTTCCTTTAGAATTGTAATTCTTCCCTAACATCAAATGGTTTCGTTTTCTTGTGGTCTTTAGATGGGTGCCTGTTTTATATTATTGCAATAATATAAAACCATAATCTGTTTACTCTCAGATTTTTCCTTTTCTCCCATCTGGCAAGCAGATACATCCAGCTATCGCATAGTGCCGCAGACCCGCTGCGCTTTTTTCCCTCAGACACATGTCCTGAGGCTTTTTATGGTTAGAAGCCCCTATTGGCTCTTACCATTCAGGCGCGGACTTCCCTCCGAACCGTATTTTTCCACAAGATTCCGGAGTGAACGGCCATTTGGCATCACCCGGAGAATTGCAGTCAGCCAGCATATTCCGCACTTCGGTGGAATATCCCGTCAAAATGACGGTTGCCTGTGTAAAGAGGAGTATCTCCCCTTGAAACAGACAGACTCCCTGTCGCCTCCGCCTGCATCTTTTGCAGATCGTCTTGGAATTCCCGCGCCCCTGTTCTGGGGCTTTGTGGGGCTTCTGTTCTTCATGATCGGTGATGGTGTAGAAGCCGGTTACCTTGCCCCTTATCTGGAAGGGCATGGTACATCAGCCGGTAATACCGCACTTTTGTTCACTATTTACGGCGTTACTGTTTCTATCTCCGCATGGCTATCTGGCCCACTGTCTGATCTATGGGGCCCCAAGCGGGTAATGTGGATTGGCTTGGCGATCTGGGCCGTTTTTGAAGTTATCTTTCTGGCCTGTGGTGTTGCCGTTAACAGCTATCCCATTATGCTGCTGGCCTATTCCCTGCGTGGTTTAGGGTATCCGCTGTTCACCTACGGCTTTCTGGTCTGGATTGCTGCTGCCACGCCGCCGCGCCAGCTTGGTTCTGCAGCAGGCTGGTTCTGGTTTGCCTTTTCTGGTGGTCTGCCTACCTTGGGCTCTCTGTTCGCCAGCTTTGCCATCCCTGTTATCGGAGAAATGGCCACTTTCTGGTCTTCTCTGGGGATGGTTGTTTTTGGTGGCTTGCTGGCTCTGCTGCTTACGCGTGAACCCACAGGCTCTCAGCGTCTGGCAGCCCCCGGCACTCCAGCCAAGGAAATCTTCTTCAGCTCTATCAGTATTCTATGGCGCGAACCCAAAACCTTTGTGGCCATGGTGGTACGCACAATCAACACATCATCCGAATATGCGTTTCTGGTGATTATGCCGACCTTCTTTACCAAGGTTATTGGCTTTACGCTTTCTCAGTGGTTGCAGTTGCTGTCGATTGTGTTCCTGTCCAATATTCTGGTAAACCTGTTTTCCGGCATTTCAGCAGACAAATTCGGCCATCGCGAAGTTGTGGCTTTTGGTGGCGGCATTGGGGCAGCCATTATGGTGCCTGCTTTCTATTATGTGCCGCAGATGTTTCCCGGCAACTTTATGATTGCTGCTATTGTAGGCGCTTTGTATGGCGCTTCCTTAGCTGCTTTTGTGCCTCTGTCCGGTTTGGTGCCCCAGATTTGCCCGAAGGAAAAAGCTGCGGCTCTTTCAGCTCTTGGGCTGGGCGCTGGCGCCAGCACATGGGTTGGCCCGGCCATTGTAACGTGGTTTGAATCCTGGCACGGCGTTGAAGGTATTATCTGGATCTTCTCTGGTCTGTATGTTGCCTCTGCCCTGATGACCATGTGCCTGACCATTTCACCCGAAGCACATCGTTACCTGAAAAAAATCTCCGAACGGGAGAAACAGAAGCGCGCAGCCGCAGCCCGTGGTGATATTGGTGAAGAACTTTCCCTCAGCAAACAATCCTGAATCCGCTCTGCTTTATATGCAAAGCTGGCAAAAAGCCCCGTCCAGCAATGGATGGGGCTTTTTTTTATGTTCTGCAACACGCAGATGAATTACATCATGCCGCATGGCACCCAACACTCATCCCCTCCGGCGAGGCTGGACAACAGGCAGCTGCGCAACAGCCGCCGCAAAGGCAGCGTGGCAGATCCTAAACGGCCATTCGGCCCCGGCCTGCGTAAATATCACCCTTCCCTCCGGCCAACATGTTGGTTTCGCCATTGCCCGTACCGGTGGCACGCTAGAGGCACCTTTTGCTGAAGTTATTAAAGATGCGGGGGATGATCCCGATATCACGCATGGGGCGCTTATCCGTGCAACCGTCAAAGCTTTGCCTGCTGGTTACGGCATCGCATTTCAAGCAGGCTCCGGTGTAGGCACTGTCACCCGCCCCGGCTTGCCGCTAGCGGTGGGAGAGCCAGCCATAAATCCAACACCTCGGGCCATGATCCGTGCAGCTTTAACCGAAGCAAATGCCGGTATCTGCCCAGATGCAGAGGTGAGTATCAGTGTAGAAAATGGAGAAAAACTGGCTGAACGTACGTTAAATAGTCGGCTAGGCATTCTGGGCGGTTTGTCCATTCTGGGCACAACCGGCATTGTAGTGCCTTTTTCATGCTCGGCATGGATTGAAAGCATCCATCGAGGAGTGGATGTTGCGCGCGCTGAAGGCTTGACGCATTTGGCAGGAAGCACCGGAAATGTTTCTGAAAAAGGCGTGCAGAAATTCTATAATCTGCCCGACAGTGCGCTTATTGAAATGGGGGATTTTGCTGGTGGCCTGTTAAAATACCTTCGCAAACATCCTGTGCCACACCTTACGATCTCTGGCGGTATCGCCAAAATGACCAAGCTTGGCCAAGGCTTTATGGACCTGCATTCTAAACGAGGCCCAGCAGACATGCGCCAGTTGGCTGCGCTTGTTCTCGCACATAACGGAAAACCCGATATAGCAGACACTATTGCGCGCAGCCCCACAGTAGCAGAGGCCTTTTTGCACGCAAGTCAGCAGGGTTTTCCGCTAGGCAACCTCATTGCCCGCTCGGCCTTGCAAACCGTTAAGGACGTTCTACACCCCGCCCCCATACAAGCCGATGTGCTGGTGTTTGACCGTGCAGGCAATCTGGTTGGGCAAGCCTGAAAGCTTAGTCCTGCCCGCGAAAACGCCGCCGATAATCAGGGTTATACAAAGCGCTTTCCCTAAAATCTTTATCCCCCAATACCCGGCCCACTATCACAAGTGCGGTGCGTTCTATGGGGTTTTCTTTTAATTTATTTACAATGTTAGCGAGTGTTCCGCGTAGCACAAGCTGATCTGGCCATGTCGCTCGGGCCACAATAGCTACCGGACAATCCGCCCCATAAAAGGGTGTCAGCTCTTCTACAATTCTATCCAGCGCATGCACTGCCAGATGAATAGCCAATGTAGCCCCTGTAGCGCCAAACGCTGCCAGCGTTTCTTTTTCTGGCATAGCGGAAGCACGCCCGTTTACACGCGTAAGCACCACACTTTGGGCAACGCCTGGTATGGTTAATTCCTGCCCTAATATGGAAGCCGCTGCCGCAAAGGCTGGTACGCCCGGTGTCATGCTCCACGGAATACCGTGCTTGTCCAAGCGGCGGATTTGCTCTGCCACAGCGCTATACACAGACAGATCACCTGAATGCAGGCGTGCCACATCCTGCCCTTGCTGATGGGCTTTTACGTATTCGGCTTCAATCTCGTCCAATGTCATGGGGGCTGTATCAACCTTACGCGCATCAGGCGGGCAGAATTGCAGCATTTCCGGCGGCACAATAGATCCTGCATACAAACATACTGGACAGGATGCCAAAATATCCCTTCCGCGTATGGTAAGCAGATCAGCTGCTCCGGGGCCTGCCCCTATAAAATGCACGGTCATTCAAATATCTCCTTCTGCCACGGCGCATGTCACACCACTCATGCTGCAACGCGGTACAATAAGTTTGCCCTGTGGGCCAGCCGCAACCAATGCACAGGCTTCAGATACCGAGGCTACGCCAGTATACTGCATGCTACGGGCTGCTACTGTCTGGCATTGCGCATTCATCTGCTGCATGACGGCAAGCTCTACCCAGATAATTCGGATATCCAGCCATTTTGCTGCCTGTAACGGCAGATTTTCTGTATGTCGAAATGCAGGCACAGCAAGAGCTGACAACTCTTTACCAAACTGCCGCGCCAAGGCGAGTTCAATACACGCCTGAGCCTGTGCTAAGGTAGCCCTGCTGTTCCAGCCCATACCTAGAAATATCATGCGGTGCCGGGCTTTTGCGCAATCCATTGCGTTACCGGCATGGCAGGGCGGAAACCGTGCAGAGAACCTATCTTCTCTAACCGAGACACAGAGATACGCGTAAGCGTTCCACCCCACTCCTGCATAGCGCGTAGCAAGCGCGCTTCTGTTTCGGCCACCACGGCATTCACAACAATACGACCACCGGGTTTAAGAGCCTGCCATGCAGTTTCCAACACACCAGCGCGGCTTGCGCCTCCGCCAATAAAAATAGCATCAGGCTTTGGCAAATCTTCCATGCCTTCTGGCGCACGGGCTTGCCTTATATCTAACCCCGGCACACCAAGAGCCACAGCATTGCGTGCAATGCGTGCAACCCGCTCTGGCTGCGCTTCAACACACACAGCGCGGCAGAAGGGAGATGCCAACATCCACTCAATACTGATGGAACCAGCTCCCCCCCCAATATCCCACAACAACTCCCCTGCCCGAGGCGCTAGGGATGACAGTGTAACAGCGCGAATTTCCCTCTTTGTAAGCTGGCCATCATGTTCGAAGCACGTATCGGGCAACCCATTGGCAAGGGGCAATGTGTGCGGAGCACTTTGGGCATCTATTTCCAACCCGATCAGATTAAGCCGTTGTATCTTATCCGGCGCACCTTTGCTGGCGTAAAAACTGTACATGGCTTCATGTGGGCCACCTAGCCGCTCCAGCACATGGCAGCGCGTTGCCCCTAACCCTTTATTACTAAGCCAGTTGGCCAAAACACGCGGCGTATTTTCATCAGCAGACAGTACAATCACACGGCCAGATGGCTGCAAAGCTGGATAAAGCTGCTCTATGGGGCGGCCACATAAAGAAATCACCCGGCAATCCTGCTCTGCCCACCCAAGCCGACTACATGCCAAAGCCACAGAAGATGGAGCTGGTAAGCACAGCATTTCCTGTGGTGGGATAGAGTGCGCAAGTGTATTACCCACGCCAAAAAAGAATGGATTACCAGAGGCCAACACTACAGTTGGCGCACCCTTTCGGGCAAGAATAGCATCTATTCCGCGTTCAAAGGGTGTGGGCCAAGCAAGTGTTTTCCCCTGCACTAATGAAGCCGCCAGTTCCAAATGGCGAGCCCCTCCGACCACAAAAACCGCTTGTGTAAGAATGGAACGCGCAACAGGAGAAAGACCTTCCACACCATCTTCCCCAATCCCGATCAGGGTGAGCCACGGGGGGTGTGGCGCATGTTGGGGTTGCTCGGTCATTTATCCATTCCTTTTTTGGCACACACTTGCACGCTAATGGGCTGGGCTTTTACAACAGTTTTATTTTTTATGCTGTAAAGCTTGCCCGTATGCCTTCATCTTCCAATAATTTTCGCGTTCTTGTTCTCGGTGGCACCACAGAAGCTTCTGCCTTGTGCCGTGATCTGGAGCAGACCCCCTCCATCAGTACCACGCTTTCCCTTGCCGGAGTAACCAAACAGCCGCATTTACCTACGCTATCCGTGCGGATTGGTGGCTTTGGAGGCGTTGATGGATTAAGCACATGGCTTAAAACACATGGCATCAGCGCGCTCATAGATGCCACCCACCCTTTTGCTGCCACTATGAGCCAACACGCCGCCACAGCCTGCGGCACTACGCAAACGCCACTGCTACGTCTTGAACGTCCTGATTGGCAGGAAATGCCAAGCGATAGATGGTTCCATGCGGCTAATCTGAAAGAAGCCGCCAGCCTGTTAGCCAATTCCCCAAAATGGAGAACAGCACCACAGCGCATTTTTTTAACAACAGGCCGTAAGGAATTAGCGCCGTTTAAAATTGCACCCCAACATCATTACCTCATTCGCTCTATTGATGCGCCCGATCCGGCCTCCTTACCTCCAAATGCAACCATTCTGCTGGATCGCGGGCCTTTTGATGTGAACAGTGAAGCCAAGCTGATGCAGGATTACGGCATCACACTTCTGGTTTCCAAAAACTCTGGGGGCAGTGCTACATACCCCAAACTGGAAGCTGCACGCCTGTTGCGTATTCCCGTCCTGATGATTGACCGCCCAGTGGCCTGCCCTCATATCCCTACAGTAGAAACTGCCCAACAAGCCATGGCATGGTTACAGGCGCATCAAGCTGCATCAACCCGCCGTAAAGTATAGAACCACGGTTCACCATTGGGCCGATCCACCAAACGGCTGGCTTTACAACCTATCAGCACCAATGTGCTCATATCGGCCCATTCCGCATTGGCATCCTGCAGGGTGGAAAGCCGCACAGCTTCATCAGGTCGCCCAATGGCGCGCGCGAAAGCAACGGGAATAGTGGCTGGCAACACACCGCGCAAATGCTCCAATGCCTCACCCAACTGCCACGGGCGGGCATGAGACCGAGGATTATACAGCGCAATCACAAATCCAGCCTGTGCAGCCAACTGCAACCGTTCCAGCACGACATCCCAGGGCTTGAGGTTATCTGAAAGGGACATCACACAAAAATCCCCACCCAACGGGGCACCCAGCCGTGCAGCCGCAGCCAGAACAGCACTTAAGCCGGGAACAACGCTAATATCCAGCGCACGCCATTTATCTGGCCCTTGCTCCAATGCTTCAAACACAGCGCTGGCCATGCCAAATACGCCTGCATCTCCACCAGAAACAACTGCCACATGTCGCCCTTGCTCTGCCATTTCCAACGCATGGCGAGCACGATCAAGTTCTACCCTATTGTCTGAGGCATGACGAACAACATGCGAAGGGGCTTCTACCCGATTTACATACGGGCCATAGCCAACCAGATCTGTTGCTTGAGCTAAGGCCTGATCTGCCTGTGGCGTACGCTGGAGGCTATTACCTGGCCCTAACCCTATAATGGTAACGCTACCCTTCATCTCACACCTTTCCGACCCGGCAGCAGAACCAGCGAGAAATAAGGCACGTTATCTGCCTGCTCTTGCAAGGCACACATACGGGTATTTTCCTGCGTGCCGCGTTCAACATATACGGCATCTTCCAAACGCCCCGCTTTTTCCAGCGCCCGCTTGACCTGTGGCATATTACGGCCTGTTTTCATGATAACTGCGGCATCTGCCTGTTCCAGCCAGTTGGTCAGCTTTTCTTCTGGCAATGTGGCAGGGAGAACGCACAACACATCATCTCCGTGCGTTATGGGCAGATGTGCCTGTGTCCAGCAGCCATTCATAGCCATAATGCCGGGTACAATTTCGGTTTCAAAACCGGCTTTCAGCCGATCAAAAAGATACATGGCCGAACCATACAGAAAGGGGTCGCCCTCACATAACAGAACGACGTCCTGCCCTTTTTCCAGCCGTTGAGCCAGATTGCGCGCGCAGTTATCATAAAACTGGCTCATGCCACCATGATACGCCGGATTGGCAACGGAAACTTCTGTTGTGAATGGATATTCCAGCCGCAACTCATCGGCATCGGGCGCAATATGTGCACGTGCAATAGTACGCGCATGGCCCGGCCTATCATGACGGCAGAAATACGCCACGACCTTTGCCGCCTGCACCAGCCGAACAGCCCTTACTGTCATGAGTTCGGGATCACCCGGGCCTACGCCAACAACCTGCAATTTGCCGCGTGTCATTTATTCACGCTCACAAGCCAGAGCATTTACAGCAGCAGCAGCCATGGCGCTGCCCCCCGGCCGACCGCGCACAACAAGCCAAGGCACATCCTTGCGGAGGGAAAGAGCTTCCTTAGATTCCATGGCACCCACAAAACCTACCGGCAGCCCGATAATGGCCGCAGGGTACGGTGCGCCTGCATCCAACATTTCCAGCAAGTGGAAGAGTGCTGTCGGTGCATTGCCAATGGCAACCACTGCTCCAGCCAGCTTTTCACCCCACAAATTCAGCGCTGCGGCTGAGCGGGTGTTGCCAATCTGACGCGCCAATTCCGGGGTGCGACTATCGCGCAGCGTGCAGGTTACGGCATTATCAGCAGGCAGTCTCGCCCGCGTAACCCCATGCGCCACCATTTCGGAATCACACAAAACATCGCAGCCCTTTTTCAGAGCCGTGCGGGCAGCCGTAACAAAATCAGCCGTCATGCTAACAGATTGCGCCATTTCCACCATGCCGCAGGCATGAATAATACGTACGACAACCTGCGCTTCTTCCGGCGCAAAGGCAGACAGATCGGCTTCCGCCCGAATGGTCGCGAAGGAGCGTTCGTAAATAGCTGCTCCATCCTTGATATACTCATACGCGGCCATTCATTATCCTTTCCTGTGGCTTGGTGCCTATAAAATAGTCTTCGACTGCTGTGTCATCTGGGAAAAAGCGCATGACAGGCCCCGATGTCGTGCCATTGTGGATGAGCCCATAGCCATTTTGGTCGGCAACAACCGTCCAGCTTGCTTTTGCAGGGTGCGCACAGCCTTTACTGCATCCAGATACATGCAGGCTTTCCCCTGCCCCCAAACTATGCGCCAGTGTTTTTGCCAATGCTTGTGTTGCACCTTCTGCTTGCGCACATCCTGCATTTCCCATGCAGGCAGAAACTCGTAAAATAGGATTGGTGCTTGTATCCACCATATCCGCCACATGCGGCGCGTACGGCATACCGTGCAGAATAATACTGTGCCACGGCGTAAGCCGCAGGATGCCATCTCCGTTTCGTGCATGATGCGCGCAGCTACGCAGCATAGTGGATGTTAAAATGCCTAATGGCGCATTAAGGGCATATAAGGCAGAACCTATTGAGCCTGCTAATAAAGCCGGATCCGGCACGGCTGCACTCGTAACTTCTGCTGGATAATAAGGCTGATGAATGGCCTGAAAGAGCATTTTACCCGTTGCTGGGTACCGTGCTGGCCGTTTACCTTCCGGGATGGCGGTAAAAGCCTGGGCCAACTTTACAGCCAATTCAACTATGGTCTGAATGGGGGCAGCCTTGCTTTTCTGATTGCCACATACAACAGACCACAACCCCGCCCCATTGGCTTGCAACGTGATATCTGCCTTCAACAACCCAACAGTAAACAGCCCTCCGCCATCTACGGCAAAGCCAAACTTATCCGGCAATACAGAAAGAGTATCGGCATGACACAAGGCCATGCGCAAAGCTGCGGCACATTCCAACGTATCTGGAGCACAGGATCGATCACACCCCGCCAAAGGGGATACCAATAACGCCAAGCGCTTTTCATGCTCAGGATTGGCCATACCTAAACCTGCCAGAACGGCCAGTTCGGGAAAACGCAAGGCGTTGTTATGAGAGAACCCACGCAATTGCAGGCTGGCGCGGTTGGTAAGGCAGATCAGCCCATTGCCTTCACGCTCTGCAATCTGTGCCAGAAAAACAGCCTGCGCCGCAGTTATCCGGCCCAATGGTGGCCTTACACGCACCAACCAGCCATCTTTGGCTTGCATGGGGGCAAACAGACCCGGACACCACCCTTTAACCTCTGGCGGCGTAAAACGCTGTGTCACGCTATCTGCCTCCTTTCTTGGCTGCGGCGGATACAAAATCTCTCTTCACGGTCGCCCTGTTACGCAACACAAGCCTTGCTTGTCAAAAAGCCAAACGTACTTCCATATTTAAGAGAGAGGCAGCCTGTAGCATTACATGAGCCAGCAGCAATCTGTGTTATGAAAGACAGATGATCATAACATCTCCTCTTTCCATCCGCTTGGGCTTGATAGCAGGTTTGTTTTTTGCCGGATCAGGCATTTACTCTACCCGCGCCTGCGCAAATGAAACCCTCACGCTGGATACAGCCGCACAGGCCACATATGCGTTGGTGAAACAGATAGGTGAACAGCGCTTTACTGCGCCAGACTTTCGCCCCGGCACTGTGCGGCATATGGTGATGTTTCAGTTCCGCACCACAGCAACTGCTGCCGAAAGGCAGGAAGTCACACGTCGTTTTCTGGAACTGGCGACACACTCACGCCGACCGAATGGCAAACCGGTTGTTGCCAACTTGGAATCTGGGCCACAAAATAGTGGTGAAAATGCAGATCACGGGCTGGATTATGGGTATCTTGTTACCTTCCGTTCAGAAGGTGATCGTAATTACTATGTAGGTCGCCCGATTGTACACACGAGCGGATGTTTTGACCCCGCGCATGATGCCTTTAAAAAATTTGCTGCACCATTTCTGGCCAATGTGGTGGTTTTTGATTTTACCGTAAAATGAAGGGGAGAGAGAAACCCTCCCCACTCCGTTAAGGCTTGAAATATTTAGTATTCAGGCCCCGGCAACGCCTTCTCCCACCATATCAAGTGGGTTTACCACCTTGTCGAAGGTAGGTGCATCTACGTAACCAGATTTAAGGGCTGCATCCTTGAGGGAAAGATCATGCTCCATGGCAATGTGCGCAATTTCCGCAGCCTTGTCATAGCCAATAACAGGGGCCAAAGCGGTAACGAGCATAACGGACCCACCCACATTCTGCTTGAGCCGCTTTTCGTTTAGTTGCGTACCTTCAACAGAAAAAATGCGGAAGTTATGGCAGCCATCGGCCAAAATACGGATACTGGCAAGACAGTTGGCCAGTATTACCGGCCGCATCACATTCAGATCCAACTGGCCCTGACTAGCCGCAAAAGCAATGGTGTTATCATTCCCCAACACCTGCGTTGCAATCATCACCATTGCTTCACATTGAGTGGGATTCACTTTGCCGGGCATGATAGAAGAGCCAGGTTCATTTTCGGGCAGATGCAGTTCTCCTAACCCGCAACGTGGGCCGGAGGCCAGCCAGCGCATGTCGTTGGCAATTTTCAGCAATGGCACCGCCAGGCCGCGCAAACCCGCAGATGTTCTGGCCATGGCATCCAACCCACTTAACGCAGCAAATTTGTTAGGCGCCGTAACAAATGGCTGCTTTGTTAGCTCTGCTATACGCGCAGCTATAGCTTTGCTGAAACCTGCTGGCGCATTCAGCCCCGTGCCAACAGCAGTACCCCCGGCAGCAAGCTCGAACAAAGCTTCACGATCTTTACGCAGGCCACAAAGCGCATCTTCTAGCATTTGCACCCAGCCAGACCATTCCTGCCCTACCGTTAAAGGTACAGCATCTTGTAAATGGGTGCGGCCAATTTTAACAACGTCCATCCATTGTTCGGCCTTTTGCCGTAAAGCTTCTATAAGCTTTTCTACGCTGGGCAAAAGTCGGTTTTCAATTTCCAGCAATGTGACAACATGCATGGCCGTTGGAAATGAATCGTTGCTGGATTGGCCCATGTTCACATCATCATTGGGATGGATGGGTGTTTTAGAGCCAATTTTGCCACCTACAAGCTGAATGGCACGGTTTGCAATAACCTCATTCACATTCATATTTGTTTGGGTGCCAGACCCTGTCTGCCAAACAAACAGCGGAAAATGTGCATCCAGCTTACCTGCTGTAACTTCATCTGCAACCGTAGCTATCAGATCTGCCTTCCATTGCGGCATACGCCCTTCTGCCGCGTTCACTAACGCAGCCGCTTTTTTAACAATGCCATATGCATGATACAGCGGTAGAGGCATACGCTCTGTGCCAATGGAAAAATGCACCAGACTGCGCTGGGTTTGTGCTCCCCAGTATTTGTCTGCCGGAACATCTATGGTTCCCATTGAATCCCGTTCCTGCCGGACACCTGTGGCCTGAATACCTACAGGACAAAAACGAATTTGCGGATTATTGCTCATGATACATGATCTCCCTGCTGGCTCGTGACGTTCAGCCAGCTTTCTGGTTTGAGCAGCATAGACCTCTTCCGCATCTAAAAATGAGGCCACGCCCATCACATTTAGACGATGATGATTTTCAACCAGATATTTATAAGATTTTTGAAATTTACTTATATATATCGTTTCACTAACTCCTTTACTAAGTAAGGACTAGAAAAACCAAGATGCATTTCTGCTATGAATTTGACCACTTCATAGACTTGCTATCGCCAAATGTTTATTCTACACGCTTTGTTTACATCATTCAAAAGGGCGTGACATATTGCGCCCTCATGAACTTGGCTCAATGCATGATTCCATAAAAATTATCATGCAAATAATTTCATCGTGCAATGGTACAGCATTCAACATGCACATACCGTGGGAAATATGAGAAAACTGTTACTGACAGGGAGCGTATTTACCTGCACCATACTGCTTTCTGCCCCCGCTCTGGCAGATGATGCGCAGGAACTGGCAGCCATTAAGGCGGAAATGCGCCGGTTGGCTGCGCAGGTGGAAGCAATTGAAGCCCGTCAGGCCAAGCGGCATACAGGCACCTCTGCCCCCGCTCGTAATGTTGGCCATAGCGCCAATACACCTGCAGGCGCACATACTGGCAATAAGCTTGCCACTGCTTACGCAAATCAAGCAGATCGGGAAGATCCTTCCATCCGCTTCTCACCAGATGAAGCCCCAGTTAAAACTGCCTCCAATACGCAAGGCGGAACTGCAAAAAGCGGTGTGGGCTTTAAATGGCTGCCCGGAGCCACTGGCTCTGACTTACCCTCTGGCGCAGATGCAGAAGAAAAAAGCCATTCCTCAATCGATCTTTCATCTTCCAGCCCTACTGCCATTACGCAAACAGAAGTTGATAGATTACCGCCCATTTTCAGTATTGGTGGCATATCTGTAAAGCTGGGTGGCTTTATAGATATGTCCAATATCTGGCGTAGTTCCAACATGACCAGCGGTCCGGCAACGGGCTGGGGCAATTTTCCTTATGCCAACAGCCCCAACCATGGGTTGTCTGAAGAACGGCTTTCTGCTCAGCTCAGCCGCCTGTCTATTTTAATGGAAGCTAACCCCAGCAAGTCTTCCCGCTTGCAGGCTTATGTTGAAAGTGATTTTGCGGGTTCTGGCAGCACAACCAACAGCGTGCAAATTAACGGCTACACGCCGCGTCTGCGGCAAGGTTACTTTACGTTCACCCAAAAGGATTGGGGCTTACATATTCTTATGGGGCAAGCATGGAGCTTGGCTACAAACTACGCCAAAGGCATTATTCCCCGCCAAGAAGAATTGCCCGCAGTTACAGATAACAACCAGTTACCCGGTATTGTCTTTACACGCGTGCCTCAAATCCGAATTGGCAAGGACTGGAATCAGAAATACTGGCTTGGCCTTTCTATTGAAGACCCTCAGGCGACCGTTGGTTTCTCTTCCACTGTCAGTTCTGGCAGCACCATTCCTGCTGCGCGGGGGCAAGCAGAAGGTGCGCGTGTTTACTATGCCAATACCGGGGGAATGCTGCTAAACGCAGCCACAAATTACTCTTACAACCCTGTTCCAGATATGATTCTGAAGGCAGCGGCAGATACATCCTTCGGTCATTATGAAGTGTTCGGCCTTGCGCGCTGGTTCCGCTCTCTTGCCGTGGAGCCGGGAACAACAACAACCAAAAAACACACCCATTTTGGTGGCGGCGTAGGTGCTGGTATGACAGCCCCCTTGGGCACGAACCGCCTACACCTTACCGGCGATGTTCTGGCCGGTGATGGCATTGGCCGTTATGGACCAACCCAGATACCAGATACAACATTCAACGGCCGTGGGCAGCTTACGCCTGTTCCCGAAATTATGGGGTCACTCGGCTTGGTGGGGCACCCCAATTCTTCCGTGCTGCTTTACACTTATGGGGGTGTGGAAGCTTCTGGTCGCAAACGTTATATTGGCGCAGATGGCAAGCAATATGGTTACGGCGTAAACGATCTGGATCTGGCTGGGTGCGATGTGGAATTTGGAGTATGCAGTGCACAAACACACACCCTTGCCTCCTTTACCGCTGGCGGCTGGTGGCACTTTTTGCAAGGCCGTTACGGAAGCATGATGGCAGGCTTGCAATATACCTTTGTGCGCAAGTTCGCCTTTAAGGGGAATGACGGGCATGGCGATAGCGTAGACCCGGCAACATCAGGCAACACAGTTTACGTAACTTTCCGGTACTTCCCGTTCCAGTAAAGGCTTTTAGTTAATTCCAAAACCCTTCATCTTGCGGTAAAGTGTTGCACGGCTAATTCCCAAACCACGTGCAGCCTGCGTAACATTTCCCTGAGAAACCGCCAAAGCGGAGCGGATAACGTTTTCTTCCGCCTTTTGGAAACTTATTTCCGAACCCTCTTCCAGTTCGGTTAACAGGTTGGGATGTTGGGCAATAGTTTGATCTGTCCAGCCCATCCATTCACGCGCAGCATGCGTGGCACCTGTAATCTCCCCTTGGTCGTTAATAGAAACCAAAGGTGCTGAGCACCCCCTTACAGAACCCAAGGTAAGTATTTTTTGCCCTGCATAACTGTTACGGAAAAGCTGTTCTTCAATACGCCGGCCAGATTGCGCAAGTGTTTCCATTAGCAGTTTGTCAATAGGCTGGACTGTTTTGCCATTCATGGAGGCAAGGTTTAGGGCTCCTGCAACACGCCCCTGTGCGTCGAATATCGGCACAGCATAACTAATCAGCAAGGAAAAACAAAAGCGCCAATGCGCGCCTCGCCCCAGAAAAACTGGGCATCTATCCTCTACGCATGTTCCAATACCATTAGTGCCTGCTATCTCTTCGCTCCAGATGGCGCCTTCACGCAGATTAAGGCGGCGGCAAACGGAAAGGTGTGTTTCATCTGCGCAGCGTGCCAGAATCATGGCGTTTGGATCGGCCAACAATACCATAAGCCCCAAACCTTGCACCAAAGTAAAAAGGTGCTGCATTTCTTCCGAAGCTTGGCGCAAAAGCAATGCGGACCGGCTGCTAACATGCCGAAATTCTGCACCACACAGAACGTCTGCCTTCCATTTTTGGGAAGGATCAAGCTGGTAGGATGTCTCGCAACGTATCCAAGATTTCTGTACTGTTTCTTCCGGGCTTTCTGCTTTGGAAACAGTGTGTTGAGAAAAAGGCCGTGTATTCATCGCGGGGGCTCTACCATATCCGGCAAGGACATATTAAAGGCTTTTCTAACGTTGCTTTTCTCTTATACATAAAAAATATAACTCTCATAGGTAATTTATGTATTTTATTTTTTACCTATCCTCTCCAAGTAAACTTTTTGTTATTCAAAAACAAAGCCTACTGCCAGAGGTAAACAAACTTTACGTAATAGGCATTCGTTTCTGGTGTATTTCGCCCTTCAAGAGAATGCGAGTAACGGGCTGTTAGCGAAAAGTGCTGGTTAATATTATACATAAGCCCCGGGCCCAGAGCGATTTCACGGCTGTTAGAATTATCCAGATACTGACGTAGCGTATTATCGCGCGTTCCTGTTACATTCTGCCAGTCAAATGCAAGAAATGGCTCGAACTTCTTGGTCGCTTTCCAGCTAAATCGCAAGTTGGTGTAAAACACCACGCCGGGTGAATAGCTATGCTGGTCTTTTTGATGTTTTGTAGACCCAACAACCGTGCCGGCATCACCATCAAAACTGAAGTGTTTCCATTCATAATCAAATATTAAACTGGATATATTTGACCAATAATTTGTAGATGTTGCATCTCTTGTGCCATATGGCGTTTGCATAAAAGTCTGTATGCCAAAAGTACTGTGCTTGTTGGGCTTAAACCATGCTGCTGGCCCAACAATAGTAGGCCCTAGCCCACCGTAATTTGTGCCATCTGCCAGTTTGTAGCTTTCGGTTTGGATCAACTCAAAAGCAAATCCGACATGAGGAATGGCCTCAAAACTACGAAAGTGCACATATTTTGTCATACCCGACCATGTATGGCTGCCGCCAGTTGGCGTACGCTGTCCACCACTTCCGTAACTATGGCCTGCGGCGTTTCCATCACCATACTGCACCAGCACGTTAAATGGCTTGAAATCCACAGGTAGGTCATATTCATGTGGGCCAATAATGCCCAACGTGATATCCGCAGCTCGCGCAGGAACTACGTGACACACAATCACTGTAGGCATGACGAAACGCACGAGGGAAAGCAGACGCTCCCCGCCTTCTATCAAACGCATCTGAATATTCCGATAAGCAACAATAACAATCAAATAAACGCGTGATGCGGGGTTCCAGATAAACTGGAACCCCAATGTGTTAACGCGTTACTGAGCGGGAGAAGCTTTCTCACCATCAAGCGTGTAAGCGATAATGTAATCACCGCTTCTGGTACCAAGGCCACCGTGGCCACCGGCTGCAATCAGCACATACTGCTTGCCACCAGCTTCGTAGCTCATGGGGGTAGCCTGGCCGCCTGCTGGCAGGCGATCACGCCAGATAACCTTACCACTCGCCAGATCGAATGCCCGCAGATAATCATCTGCTGTGGCACCCATAAACACAACGCCACCTTTGGTAACAATATTGCCGCCAATATTATACATACCGGTAGGCAAAGGCAGGTTGTTATGGGTACGGAAAGGCCCGGTATCACGCGTTGTGCCAACAGGATGCTGCCAGACAATCTTCTTGGTAACCAGATCGATTGCCGTCAGCGTGCCCCAAACCGGCCCCTTACAAGGGATCTGTAGTGGGTTCAGCCAAGGGTTGGTAAGCGCAATATAGGGTGTTCCGTAATCTGGAGAAACAGAAAGGGCATCACCTTTAGGCGCAGGTTCTTCCCCACTGCCGGTCCATTTTGGCAGCGTACCGGCCTGCTCCATTCCCGTACGTTTTTCCAGCTTGATACGAAAAGGCAGATAACTTGCATTGGCCAGCATAATCTTACGCTGCGGGTCAATGGTAATACCCTGCCAGTCTACAACACCGTAAAATGCAGGATAAACAATGGTTGTTTGACCCACATGCGGTGGTGTGAACTGCCCTTCGTAAGCAGACTGACGATACTGGATACGGCAGATCATCTGGTCTAGCAGCGTTGCCCCCCACATATCAGACTCTTTAAGATTGGCCGGTGTAAGAGAAGGCATGCCAACAGGATAAGGCTGTGTAGGAGAGACACGGTCATCCGGCGCATGGCCTGCTGTGGGAACCGGCTTTTCTTCAACCGGATAACCCGGAACAGGCGTGCCGGTGCGGCGGTCCAGAACAAAAAACTCACCACGCTTGGTGCTCTGCACCAGTGCGGGAACTTGCTCACCATTCGCGCCGGGAAGTTCAACCATGGATGGGCCGGAGGGCAGATCCATATCCCACAGATCGTGATGCACGGTCTGATAGGTCCAGCGGCGTTCACCCGTTACAATATCCAGCGCAATTGTGGCAGAGGATGTTGCATCGTCAAACGGACGACGGGTTCCGCCCCAGTTATCTGGCGGAGAATTACCCGTAGGAATGTAAACAAGCCCAAGGTTGAGGTCTGCCGTGTAAACACCCCAAGCATTGGGTGTATCACGCGTTAGCTCATCATTCGGGCCGGGTTTCCATGTTTCTGGCTGATGCCCTGCATCCCACGCCCAGGCAATTTCACCTGTTGTGGCGTCAAACGCACGGATAGCGCCGGAGGGCTCGAAATTGGCTTGGTTATCAAAAATCCACCCGCCAGTAATCACGCGGTTTTTGGCTACCATTGGCGGAGAGGTTACAAAATGGAACCCATGCGGCACATGGCCCAGATACTGGCGCAGGGAGATAAAACCGTGATCCCCAAAATCTTCACAGGGTTTACCGGTTTCTGCGTTTACCGCCACCATGCGCACATCAGCAACTGGTGAGTAAATGCGGTTACGGCAGCTTGTCTGAATTTCATCAGGAATATGGTAGTAAGAAACACCGCGGCAAGCCAGATAGACGTTCTTGTCCAAATCTGCCGTTGCAGGGTGCGGATCAAACTTCCATTTCACTTTACCTGTGGCTGCATCCAGTGCCATCACCCAGCTATGGGGTGTGCACATGTAAAGTGTATCACCAACCTTAATGGGCGTAAGTTCCAGATTGAACTCATGCCCTTGGTCTGGCCCAGCTACAGTGCCTTCACCCTGCTGCTGCACATCCCCCGTGCGGGTAACCCATGCACGTTTGAGGTGCGAGATATTAGAAGCCGTAATCTGCCCCAATGGAGTGTAACGGTCCCCGCCAACAGTGCGGCCATAAGCCGTCCAATCTCCATCTGGCACACCTGCTGATGTTTCATCAGACTGGCCGCTTGCTGCCATGCGGTCTGCCGGTACGGTGCCATCAATGGAATAAGAACTGAAGCAACTTGCCACAACAACAAGGCAGGAAACCACCAAAGAACCCAGAACTTCGCGCTTATCACTCAGCCAGCTATTGCCCGAGCGCCAAACACCTGGCAGCAGAAGCCAAACACCTAGCCCGATAAGCGTAAAGAGACGAACTTCCAGACCCCAGATATTCAGCCCGACTTCGCATAAAGACCAAATAGTGGCCACAAGCAGCAAAGCTGCATACAGCCGCATAGCCAGAGCAGGCCTGCGAAAGCCGCTGATAGCGGCCCCCAGCATGACACCGCCAGCAATAATATAAAACCAGGAACCACCAAGGAACAGAAGTTCCGCGCCACCAAAGAAGAGGAAAAGCCCCACAATGGCAAGCAGAATAGAGGTTATGAGCGAGAATAACCTCGCCTGACTCTCTCGCATACTCGTGCTCTTTCTACAGTTTCACGAGCCGTTACGGCGGCATGATCCTGAGATACCATGCTCACGCACCGGCCAATGACCCTGCACAACATAAAAGGACACAATGCCGTCACACTTTTGTCCTGTTTTTCACGCGAGTTTGTAAAAAATGTTACCAATTGTCTCATGGGTGAGACAGTTGGTGAGACTGACTGTTCTATTGAAGCCAAAATAGCAATGCCCGACATATTCAGGCAGATGCATCATTCTTTATGCTGTATAAAATAGAAAGCTAAAAAACGGGAGATTTTGTTTTTATATCTCCCGTATTCTTATCACCTCTATATTTTTAAAAACACCTTAGAACGACCATGTTGCATCGCAACTGAACCAGAGCATGTTGTTTGTGCCGTTATTAACAGTTGGGTTTTGCACAGTGCCTGCCTGGTTGAATGGATGCGTGCCGTTAAGGGATTTGTCCAGCCGAATTTCAGGCCGGATAGTAAAGCCGCCCAACGCCAGCCTTTTGTTCACGAACTCGGGCCTGTAGGAGACGCCCACCGTCAGCTCCCCATAGGTTGTGGGCAAGGCATTGTAATATGGGAAAGGCTGGTTGCTCAGAGCCTGCGTGAGAGAGTTAAAGCTGGAATATTCCATAATCACCCCACCTGTATTGTCACGAAAGATCTCGCCGCGTGCATTAAATGTCAGCCAAGGATGAATGTCGTAAGAAAAATAGGTTGTCACCCCATAAGCATCATCACGCGAAGAATCATCGTGCAGATAGGTACCATCCACAGAAACAGTCATCTTATCATTGATATGATACGAGGCCATCACATCCGCATTATACTGCATAAGGCTGTTGGCTTGCTTGCCAATGCCTGCACTCACCCACCCTGTGGGTGAAACAATGGTGCGGCCATTGTTGCCCTGCGGCCCAAAATGCCCAATGGCATGCACATCCAGCTTGCCATCCATCAGCTTGTTCCACGCCAGACCAAAATAACCCTTGGGCTTGTTGTTGTTGCCAGAGGCACCAAAGGTTGTGGAGTTCCCTGCATCCACCCCCAAAATCCAGTCCATATGACGTGTCAGATGCATGGTGGCCAGAATGCCTACCGTCTGAAACGGTACGATATAATCTGAGGCGTAGTTATATGTGTAGAATGGCCGTGCAAGAGCGGGTGTGCCTTCTGCCCCCATAATGCCGTACATCTGGCCGATCTGCACATCAATGCCGCGCTTGAAGATCCACGGTAGATGTACATCCAGATGCGCCTGTGTGGGTGCCCATTGATACAGACCATGCAAAGACCCAGACCCCATCCCGATTGTGGGGTCAAACCGTGCATCGGAACCATACATGGCCTCCAGCACAAAACCGATGCCGTATCCGCTGCCTACAGACGTGATAGGATGAGACAGAGAGCCAATGATCTGGTTCAGCGTGACCGTATTGGCACGATCTGAATAATACTGCGCAAAGTTGCGGCCAGAACGGGTCCAGGGGTTTCCTGAAATCCCTGCTTCAATGGAGACATGCCCTTCCAGACCTTCCCAGTATGTAGGTGTGTGCCCGGGTTTAACATGAAACAGGTTGCCTGCCTTGGGCTTCATGGCCTCTTCCTCTTCAGAAAGAGAAGTGGCAGGCGGCTCTTCTCCATCTGTTGGGGTGCCTGCACCCTTTTCTGCCTCTTCGGGCTTAAGGGTTTTGGCGATGTCTCCCACCTGAACCTGTGCAGGCGCAGATGTTTGTGCGTGAGCTACGGATGTACCTGTTTCACACAAAAATGCAGCGCAACATGATAGCAATACAAATTTGAAGGCACTTCGATCGGTTTTGGTCTGTCGCATGTATCACTTCTCTTGCGCATCAGAAATAGTGACGAATACGAAACGTATTGATCCACACTTGCCACCAGCCGAACACAAATAAAGTATTCAGCAGCATGATGCCTTCACCGCAATTGTAAGACCAACACGTACGTTTCGAATTAGAAATAATATGTCGTGCGCAAAATGGCAATCCTCTAACCACAAAATAAACATGGATTTCAGCACAATTTACTCTGTTGAATGCATTCTCTGCCTCTTTAGAGGCTAAAATATTGGATTTGCGCGTTCAATACGCAGGCAACCTCAGCTCTACCTAGTGCGTTGGTTAGAAACTTTTGCACCCATTATGAAATAAGGTATTTGCAAATTCATTAGATATTTACAAAATTTTCCAAAAACCGAATAAACTGAAATACTTCTGCGCTTTTCATACATTATAAATATCTATATTTATAATATAGTTTTGATATATTCCTTATGCATATGCTGTTGCAATGTATCACAAACCTGCGCATATAAAACATATCAACACTTACTGATATGCGCAATTTGCATGCCATCGTGGTTTTCGATTACAAAGGATCAGTCTTCAACAACAAAGGACGGAACGACACAGCAATGACATCGCTTTTCACAGATGCCACAATTTTTGTTTTCCTTCCTTGGGTGCTGTGGCGCCTTCTGCACAAAGCATTGCCTATTGTTGTATTACCTATCCTTATTGGCATTCTGCTGGCTGTATGGCACGCTCCCATAAAAGAACTGGGCATTCCCTCTTCTTATGGTGATACCATTGGGTGGATTGCCGTATTGGTTTTAGCGTTTACTGCTGGCTTGGAAATGTGGCAGCACCCTGAGGGTGATACATCTGTTCATGCCATTGCCTCCCCTACCCTCGGTCGTCTGTTAGCCGGTGCGGGCGTTGCTTTAGGTATTCCCTTCTTGCTCGGGGCCATCTTGGCCTACACCTGTTTTCTGCCTTTGCATGGATGGCAAGCTCCTCTGGCCTCACCTCTTATTGCCGCAGCGTCTATCGGTTTGTGCATTTCCGTAAGCGCTCTCCCGGTTCTGATTGGTGTTGTAAGAGAACTTGATGCGTCCCAACGTCCGTTGGGGCAATTAGCACTTAAGCTTGCTGTGGTGGATGATGCTGCCTTATGGGTTGGCCTTGCTGTTTTACAGTTTGCTCATAGAGGCACCGCAGCTCTGCATAGCTGGACAGGGCTGGAGTTTCTGGCCGTTGCGTTGCTGGTTGGGCTGTCTTCTGCTGGCAACTGGGCCTCTCGCCATTTTCGTCACCCTCCCACATGGGTTATCTGGGTCACTGTTCCTATTTATTTGGCTGCCGGATCATGGGCCAGCATGCAGCTTGGATTGCACGAACTGATAGGCGCATATTTTGCCGGTGCAATCATGCCGCCCAGTTGGGTAAGACGCCTGCCCATAGAACAGGTTGGAACGTTTGCTCTTATCTGGCTGGCGCCAATGTTCTTTGGCCATAGCGGGCTACGAATAAACGGAGACGCCCTGACATGGCCTTCCATTATTGCGTCTTTTGCTCTGGTTGGTATTTCCATTCTGAGCAAGATTGGCGCAGTTTATGTGTTTCCGCCTGCTCCGGGGCTTAAACCCAGACAAGCCTTGGGTATTGGAGCGCTGTTACAATGCAAAGGGCTGATGGAAATTGTTGCCGCCACTATTTTGCATGAACAGGGTATGTTGTCTGATTTTGCTTTTGCATCTTTAATGGTGCTGGCAGTTGTTTCCACCGTTTTAACCGGGCCACTTTTCCGCCTGCTGGCGCCGCGTTAAACCAATACCTCCTGCGGTAGAGCCCAAAAATGCAATGCGCGCTGCTGGTGCATATACACCAGCAGCTTCACAAATCTAAAATACAAAACATTTACAAACATAAATTAAAGGAATGGCAAGGGTTGTTATAACAGCACACATCCCCAATACACGTATGCGCGCTGTATCTGGCATTATAAAAGCTCCCCCAAGGCAGATACAAAAAATAGCATAATAGAGAAGGCTGACACTTAAATAACTTCCGAAATAAGGTGTTAAAAGCGCTGTGCTGATAAGAACAGAAATGCCGGAAATACATCCAAAAATACTGCCATATGTTAAACACGTAAGAAATTTTGTACCCGCTCCAGGCTCTGTTGCTCCGTTTTTCTGCTCCTTTCGATACCGCGATATCAGCCACAATCTGTTGCCAGAATAGAAAAGAAATGCCCCTACAAAACCCAATATCAAATATCCAAACTTAATTGTATTTCCACCAAAACTTCCAAAGTGTAGTGCAAAAAAGGTGGTTAAAATACTAAAGGATTCAGATTGAAGCCCCGGCATATATTCTGTGGAAAGTATTTTTCCAGAATCTGGATCAAGTTCGACAAGGCCACCAGCCGGGCCACGCATCATATAGTGCCCATCATGCCCGATTACGCGTAAAGTCTGTTGCGCTTTATCTGTTGAGGCATAATCTAAAACATCTGGCACAAATCCCGGAGCCTGCTTTTGCAACGCTTGCACAATCTCTGCCGGAGCAAGAGGCATTATAGAAGTCTGCGCAACCTGCTCATGATTCATATTGCGTGCGTGTAAGTGATGATCATGAATAGCCGTCGGAGCAGAAAACATCATGGTTTGCACATTATGAATGACACCATGATAAGCAAAAAGCACGGATGAAAGAGCAATAACCACATGAAAAGGCAGGCTAAAGAGGCCTAGAAGATTATGAATATCCAGCCATTTCTTCCATGCCCCCTTGACCAGCCGCAAGGCAAAGAGATTTTTTGCCAGCATAGGCAAAAACACAATCACACCAGATACCAGCGCAACGGCATACAACAGCGCAATACTGCCCATGAACCATCTGCTGTAGGGCATAAAAACGGGTAGCCCCACATTTTCATGGAGCTCATCTATAAAATGCGCCACTTCAGATGGCTTGTGTCTTACCGTAACCAGATGCTCCTGTGCATCTAGTGAGGCCGCTATCATATCCACTGGTCCGGCATGCCTTTGCCCGGCCTTTACGGGCCACATCAGCCTGGCAGGCAAAGAAGCGGTGGGCGACAGTACAACCGTATATTCCTGCTGTGCCTCAGGGTAAGCTGCAAATGCTTTTTGCATCAGATCCGGCACCTGCTGCACAGTTACTGGTGCAGGCAAAGCCGCTGGCTTTGTGAGCCAGTTTTGAAGAGGCACTTCAAAAACGCTGATGCCTCCAGCATAAAACGCCACAAAAAGAAACAACCCTGCCAGAATACCCACCCAACTATGAATATCCCGATACATTTGTACAATATCTGCGCGTATTTTCATGCCTGTAGGCCCCTTAAAACAAAAAACAGGCCCCAGACACATAAGGCAGATATGGATAGGTAATTCCAAGCCCGCCTGCCGTTAGAAAACAAAAAGCAGGTTGGTAAAATAATGCACCACAGCAAAACCGTGAGCCATGTTAAAAACTGAGCAGATGCCGTTCTTGGGTCACTATCTACGTGAGAGAGAACGCCAATTACCCCAACAAGGCCAAATGTAAGAATATTACCCGGCACGACAGCCGCAGTAACTTTGGCAAACCAGTTCTGGCTTGTGTAAGTATATTTACGCATAATGCCTACCGTTGCCTCAGCAAAGCAACAGCAAATGGAAACAGAAGCCATACAAGCATCATCAACAGTATTTGCATGAATAATGCAGTTGCTACGCTTTTGATCTGCCAAAGACAACAAAAAGAAAGCCCCAGCACTGCCCACCCCGCCATTCTGAACAAACCTTTGGGGCGCAAAGGAACCGTAAATACATATTGATTCTGGCAAGTGGCATAAAGCATACAGCACCCAAAAACAGTGGCTCCTGTTGCAATCCACATCACGTATTCAGGCAACATGCTGCCCCTCAATATTACGATCGGGCTGAAAAAATATGGTTATGCTTGCCCCATGTATGCATTTATATAAAGCCATGAACCTCATGCGGAAAAGCCACGCTATCTTTCAGACAAGTTAAAGGAGAACTCGTTGCACAAATACATTATTAAGAATCATTATCAACATAATTTTTTGCAGTTATCCGTTACTCCCCTCCTTCATGGAGCAACCGTCCCACCGGCCTTGTTCTCAGGCCATAGCAGGGTATCTTTGATAATCTTGTAAATACCGCATCAAAACCCCAAATTTTAATAGATCAAAATTATGCCAAAAGGATGTATTTACATGAGCCTTATAAAAAAATGTATATTCCCCGTACTTAAAGTTAGCGCCATAGGCCTGAGCGCTGCATGGACAGCTATGGCAGCATGTAGCAAGGATAAGGAACTGGATGGCCAAGAAAAATCCGTCCATCTCGCCACCATGGGCTCTGCTGGTCTGGTTGGTATTCTAGGTTTTTGTCTACTGCGTAAGGATGGATGGGGCAAAACATACCGCCCCTGGTTAGGCCTTAGCCTTATTGCCAGCCACGGGATTGCCGGTGTGCGTAGCCGTAAAGCTGTTCAACATCAGGATAAAAAGGATGCGGTGCAGAGCGGTATCTTGCAGATTGTTATGATTATTCTGGCCGCTTGTGTATTCACCACAAAGCCAAATAAATAACTCTTAAATAAACCCCAATATCTTGTATCCTTATTAAGATATTGGGGTTGTTATTCGATTTTAAAATCAGGCTTCCTGATTACTTTCCATCCATTGCTTGATCAATGTATAGGTAATGGAAAGGATCATCGGGCCAACAAAAATACCGGCCAAACCCAAAGCCGCTAATCCGCCAATAACGCCCATCATGATAAGAACTAATGGAACGTCTGCCTGTTTACGGATCAGATAAGGCCGCAACATGTTATCTAGAAAGATAGTTAAAAAAGTTATGGCAAGCAGAACAATTGCTGGCATCACTCCCTTATCAAAGTAAACCCAGATCACCGCCGGGAAAAGAGTAACCCCCGGCCCTGCTTGCAATAAACAGGCCATAAAGGTAACAGCCGTAAGAATGCTGGCCCATGGCACACCTGTAAGGTACATACCACCGCCCCCTACCAAACTTTCAACAATGGCGGTAAGGGTAACGCCCAATGCAACCCCTCTGATAGTACGCACGGCCAGCTCCAGCATATTCTGCCCACGCTTGCCAGATAACGTTCCTACCAACCTTTCTGATGTTGTAATCAGATATTCAGCTTTTGCCAAAAACACTGTAAGTATAATAAGAGTAAGCAAAAACTGCACTGCAAGCATACCAATACTGCCCGCATAAGACATAAGATAATGCATAATCTGGTCTGGTTGCGGCACAGCCTGCTGCACAATATCCATTGGCTTCATGTTTTGCAGATGTTGCCACCATTTGCCCAGATACTCACCCACCATAGGCAAATGGAGCAGTTTTTCTGGCAGATCGGGTAATTTTAGAGATTTAATGTAGGGAATAATATTACTGAACGCATCAGCATGCTTCACCACTGTAGAAACTGCCATCCAGAATGGCAGAACAAATAAGGCCAGAGCAACCAGAAGCGTGCAGGAAATAGCCATTTTACGGCTACCATGTAACCAGCCTTGCAACCGCAGCAATAATGGCCACATGGTTACAGCAATGGTGCCCGCCCAAATAAGAGCGGGAATAAAAGGTTCTAAAATCCACACTGCCCCCAGCACAAGGGTGCAGGCAAACAAAGCTACCAGCACAGGCCGCGTTCCTGTAGCAAGTTCAGGCTTTTGTTCGGAAACAGATGTCTCTGGTATCATTGTTTTACGCTCATCCCATGGCTACAGGCCGAACCAGCCGTAAAGCTTTTCAGTTCAGGGGGTAAAAAGGATGCCATGTCTGCTTCTTTCAAAAGCTCTCGTCCGCGGTCAGACCATTTGGCCAGCCCCACATGTGGGTTGCTAAAAGAGCCGCTCACCATAACGGGAATTTCCATTGCCAACATGCCTTTGGCACCATTGCTGGCAAAAACCAATTCAAATGCCTTTTTGTTCAAATCAAACTCGGCTTTTCCCACAATACTACCTGCATCCGATTTTATACGTAATGGCTGCACAACACCTTTACCTTGTTGCATTTTGAGCGCTCCCAACAGGCATGATACACTCGCCTTGCCTTTGCTTTGGCGAAAGAGAGCACCAACATCTGTTGTCGCAATATCCATCACTTCGCGAGAGATTGTTCCTGTGTTCATGCCCACTGCAGCCGTGACATTGGCCTGGCGCGAGGCTTCGTTTAAAGTCTGGATATTATCTGCATGCGTAAGGACGCGAATATTCAGCTTTCCGCCCACCGGAAAAGGTGAAAACCCTGCCTGCTTACGAAACTGATCAATATCCCCATTATCTACATTTACTGTAGCCTGTACGCGCGTGCCTTTCTGACCAGCCAACAAGTGCCCGGAAGCCTGAATACTGGCTCCAAGCCAATTCATTTTCATGGAGCTCACATCCACCCGGCCTGGCATTTGGCTTACGCTGATTTGGGCTTGATTGAAAACAAGCTTATTATACAGCACCGTATCTGCCGCGAATGTAACATTAATAAGCGGATCAGGGTGTAAAGGCACCAACAGCGGCACATCAATACCGCTCGTAGACGTTTTGGGTTTTTCGGACGGGCTTCCCAAAAGAGCATTCAGATTTAGGCGGGAAAACGCCATGGAACCAGCAACCTTATCAGGTTGCCCTTTCGCGCCTTCTGTAAACGTTACGTCCGCAGTGCTAATCGGACTTTCATTGAGCGAACCAGTTGTATGGTCTAGATGCCAAACATCCCCTTTATGCGTAAAGTGCCCCGATAACGTAACAGGTTGCGTAATCTTGCTATCAGCTTTGCCAGCAAAAGCCATGATCGGGCGAGATGTTGCTGTCTGCAAATCCAGCTTTGCATCAATACCATCAAAATCAAATAGATCTGTCATGGTGCCGTTGAGATGCAGAGATAAATCCCCTGATGCCGCGTGAATATCCGTTCCATAAGGCTTACCCGCTTGGCGCAAAACATCTATCGGCTGCATATTGGCCTGAAATGTTACAGGCGTGCCATTATACGCCCCGTTAACGTTCATCACCAATGGTGCGGTATCACTTGTTGAGTGCAGGGCAACTGCCTTCAGGCCTGTTACATAGCTATGCCCATGCGCTGAACGGTAAATAACCTCACTATCCGTAATGGCTGCATCACGCAGGCCGGGAAACCATATTTTGCCACTGGGTTCCTTTGGCTTGGCTGGCGCAGAAGATGCCTTTTTACCAAACCTCCAGTTGGGTTCGCGCGTAGGCGTACGCTCGAACAAGCCCGAAAATCCATCAATTTTCACATCTCGCGCCTGCATTTGCCCATTAAATAAGGAACTAAGCAGGATTTGAGCGTGCAGATGCTTCAAACTTATCATATCTGCACGACTACCTTGGGGGATATTGGCCAGATGCAGATTATCCAGATCCACCGTAACCCACCGACCAAAGCGCACATGCAATGCCCCTATTTGGGTTTTCCGTCCAAGTGACGCACTTATTTTATCTGAAGCAATATGCGCCAGATTATAGTGTGGAAGGCCAGCAAGCAGCACGCCAATAGCCACAGCAGAAACGGCCAGAACACTTCCGGCTAACCATACCCAACGGGGCATACAAGTACCTTTCCCAATCCTTTATGAGGACGTAGAATGCAGAAATATTATAAAAAATTCTATGGAAATATATTTCTCTAAACCAGAAATATATTTAAATCTATTTTTCTGTATCAAGAAAAGGAAGAACACTGCGGTAGATTTGTAGTTCTTCATTTGTAGGTATGACACAAACTTTTATTTTACTACCTGCTCCGCTGATAACCCGCGCATGGGCTGCATTGGCGGCTTCATCAATCTGCACACCCATCCATGCCAACGCCTCGCACACATCGGCACGCAAATTCTGATCATGCTCACCAATACCTGCGGTAAAAACTATGCCGTCCAAACCACCCATAATGGCAGTTAATGCTCCAATTTCCTGTACAATCCTATAAACAAACAACCCGAGCGCTTCTGAAATATTCTTACGTTGGACGGCATCCTGACTTTGCGCCAATGTTACACGCAAAATGCGCATATCGGACGATATGCCCGAAACTCCCAAAAGCCCCGATTGATGATAAAGCGTGCTAACCAGGGTTTTCCAATCCGCTTTTTCAGATTGAACCATGTAAAGCAATGCGCCCGGGTCTATCGCCCCGCAGCGTGTCCCCATCATCAACCCATCCAGAGCAGAAAACCCCATGGTTGTTTCCAAACTTTTGCCTGCTTGCAACGCACACAAGCTCGCACCACTTCCCAGATGCGCAACAATAGTACGCCCCTGCGCCAGTTTAGGATCAACCTCTGCCAATTGGCCCGCAATATAGCTGTATGAAATGCCATGAAACCCGTAACGACGAATGCCACGATCTGCATAACGGCGCGGAAGTGGTAACAGTCGTGCCATTTCCGGGATAGTTTGATGAAAGGTGGTATCAAAACAGGCCACCTGCAAAATATCAGGACGCTTTTCAAAAATAGCTTTTGCAGGGGCCAACGTGGCCGCCTGATGCAGCGGATCAAACGGTGTAAGTTTGTCTAATTGCTTAAGCGTATCCAGCGTAATTTTAACGGGTTGCAGAAATTCTGCCCCGCCATGCACAATCCGGTGCCCTACAGCCCGCACCTGTCCTTGACCGGAATATTGCTCAAACCAATGGAAAAGATGGCTAAAAATATACAATCCCGTTTCCTGCCATCTTTCCTGCGCAAGAAGCTTCCCCTCCGCATCTTTGGCCGTAAATTGAGAATAATCAGGAAACTCCTCAATTTCTCCGTGCAGCAGAACCTGCGGATCTCGCGTGCCTGAGAAAGCGTAAATCGTCAGCTTCAGGCTTGAAGAACCACTATTAAAAACAACAACTACATCCTGCACGGATACTTTTCCTTGTTATAAGGCGACGTTCAGCCCTGCCCACCAGCAAGATGATGAACATAAAGCGCCCCAATGGCTATGGAAGCCAGACGCGCCTGTACACTGTTTGCTCGACTGGTGAGTAATACGGGAACGGCTGCCCCCAAAACAATGCCTGCGGAATCTGCGCCAGACATAAAAATCATGTTTTTTGCCAGCATATTACCGGATTCCAGATCCGGGGCCACCAGAATTTGCGCACGTCCTGCTACGGGTGAAACAATGTTTTTTATTTTTGCAGCCTCAATACTTACTGCGTTATCCATCGCCAAGGGCCCGTCCAAAACACCTCCTTGTATTTGCCCACGTTCTGCCATCTTGCATAAACATGCAGCATCAACTGTTCCGGGTATTTTGGAATTAACCGTTTCCACTGCAGAAAGAATAGCAACGCGTGGGACACCCAAACCCAGCCCGTTGTGTAGGTCTATCGCGTTTTGAACAATATCGCGCTTTACATCCAGATCCGGGAAAATATTGATGGCTGCATCTGTTACAAACAGTAAATCTTTATACCCGGGCACAGCCAATACAAAAACATGGCTAATACGCCTGTTGGTGCGTAAACCACTCTCTGCTTCAACAATTGCATGCATAAAAACATCTGTATGCAGGCTGCCTTTCATCAACGCTTTTACGCGCCCTTCCCTTACCAAAGTCGTTGCTTTCTGGGCAGCTTCTGCTGGTGTTGTGGCATCAATAAAAACAGCCTTATCCAATGCAATACCACTTGCCTGTGCCACAGATACGATTGCGCTTTTATCACCTATCAAGACAGGCTCTATAATATCCCGTTGTGCCGCATCCATTGCACCTTCAAGGGCGTGTTCTTCACACGGCCAGACAATACCGACAGGTACCTGCCCCGGCAATTGAACAGCGCGTGAGACCAATTGCTCAAATGCCTGATGGCTGCTTGACGCTGCACTGCCCGGCATTTCCCCAGTATCATGCGCATATTGTGAAGTCTGCGTCTTGCTGGAAAGGATCTTGTGCATATCATTCATCTTCACAATTATCCGGCAATATCAGTGAAATGAGCAGATAAAATGTGCCTATACTGCGTGCGCAGAAAATCTTCAGCTTGGGTTGCTGTGCCTCTGACTGCCATGCGCCCTTTAAATTCCTTTACAGACACCAGTTTCTGCACAGACATCCATTCACGCAGTTCTTCCAGAAGGGTTGAGATATAGCTCGGCCCCTGCTGCAACAGCACGGATGTCACCATCGCTATGTCACCCCCAGCCAGCAGGCATTTGGCAACATCCGTACCAGAATGCACGCCACCAGAAATGGCCAAATCAGCCTGACAATGTTCTGAAAGCAGCGCAGCCCACATCAGCGGAAGCCGTAATTCGTAAGCAGAACTGGGAATAAAATCCACCTCTGCGCTATCTGTTAAGGAACGCAACCCCGGCTCATAAAAACTGTTGAACAGAACTATACCATCCGCTCCGTTTTCCGATAATCGCTTCACCATATTGCCCAGTGAGCTGAAAAAGGGAGAAAGCTTAACGCTGACTGGAACCTTAACCTGTGCTCGTACATCCCGTAATATCTGTATGCAACGTTCTTCCACCTGCGCGCCTGTTTCATCCGGATTGGTTGGAATATGCCAAAAGTTCAGCTCTATTGCAGATGCCCCCGCCTGCTCCATATCCTTGGCAAAACGCAGCCAACCCGCTGGTGTGCAGCCATTAAGGCTGGCAATAATAGGCACGCCCGCCCTTTCTGACGCACTGCGCAACACAGCCAGCCTTCCATCCAGCGGAGAAGCATGAGGCATGACAGGAAAATACCCTGCCGCTTCTGGATGAGAGTTTTCTCCCGTTTCCCACAAAGCAGCTTCTGCCAGTTCCTGCGCTCGAATGTCTTCCTCAAACACAGAGGCCATAACAATGGCAGAAGCCCCGGCATCTGCCACGCGCAAAATGCCTTCCAGATCTGCCGTTAACGGAGATGCAGAAGCTACAACGGGATGGGCCAATTCCAGCCCAAGATAGTGTGTACGAATATCCATGACCATAATGCTCCCGTATCGCCTCAGTTCACATCTTCCCAATGCGGAAGGAAGCGGCTGCCATCACGTGCAGCCATATCTTCGTAAATCCGGTAGCGCTCATTGGCTGCCGCCTGCGCCTGATGCAACAAATGCGCGGCACTTTGTGGATGCGTGCGAGTAAGCGTTTTGTAGCGCAGTTCCCGATACGCATAATCTTCCAATGGAATACGTGGGCGGGTTGAATCAAGCCGGAACGGATTAAGCCCACTTTTGCGCATGGTGGGGTCAAACCGGAACAACGGCCAATACCCCGATGCCACGGCACGTGCCTGTTGCTTCATACCTGTGCGCATATCTATGCCATGTGCAATACACTGCGAATACGCCAGGATAAGAGATGGCCCTTCATACGCTTCTGCTTCTCGCATTGCGATAATAGCCTGCTCCGGATTAGCCCCTAGTGCAATTTGGGCCACATACACATTGCCGTAAGCAATGGTCTGCAAGGCCAGATCCTTCCGCGGCACACGTTTGCCACCTGCCGCAAATTTGGCAGAGGCGCCCAACGGTGTTGCTTTGGAGGATTGCCCACCCGTGTTGGAGTACACCTCCGTATCCAGCACAATCACGTTTACATTACGCCCTTGAGCCAACACATGGTCTAGGCCGCCGTAATCAATATCGTACGCCCAGCCATCGCCTCCAACAATCCAGATAGAACGTCGGATTAGAAAATCTGCCACAGAAAGTAACATGGCGGCATCAGGCGTGTTTACACCCTCTAACTTGCTACGCAGCGCGCCTACGCGCTCACGCTGTAGCGCAAATTCACTTTCTGTTATCTGGGACGCATTCAGGATAGCCGTTGCCAGATCCTGCCCCACGACCTGAGCCTGTTTTTGCAACAACTGCCGTGCCAAAGATTCCTGCTTATCTGCGGCCAGACGAAAGCCAAGGCCAAATTCTGCATTGTCTTCAAACAGGGAGTTCGACCAAGCAACCCCACGCCCCTGGGCGTTGGATTTCCATGCATGTGCTGGAGTATTTCCCGCATAAATGGCCGAACAACCTGTGGCGTTGGCAATCTGCAACCTATCTCCAAACAGTTGAGAGATCAGTTTCAGGTAAGGTGTTTCACCACATCCTGCGCATGCTCCGCTGAATTCGAATAGAGGTTCCAAAAACTGCACGCCGCGTACGTTGGCTTCGTTAATGGCTGCCCGGTTTACTTCTGGAAGGTGTTCAAAAAACGCAATATTCCCACGTTCTTGTTCCAGAATAGGCAATTTTTCTCCCATGTTGATGGCACGCGTTTTACCATCTGGGCTAATTTCCGGGCAGTTTTCAACACACACACCACAGCCTGTGCAGTCTTCCACATAAAATTGGAGTGTAAAGCGGGCATCTGGATAACCACGAGCATTCACCGGAGCAGATTTGAAGCTTGCTGGAGCGCCTGTCAGATCCTTGTCTTCGTAAGTTTTGGCACGAATGACACTATGGGGGCATACAATACTACACTGGCCGCACTGGATACATGTATCCGGGTTCCAGATTGGCACCTCTACGGCAATATTTCGCTTTTCGTACTGCGTTGTACCACCGGGGAAAGTGCCATCTGCCGGAATATGACTTACAGGAATACTCTCGCCCCTGCCCGCCATAATTTCTGCAGTCACCTGCTGCACAAACAATGGCGCTGATGGAGGCACAACCGGCGGCATGGGCAATGTGCCATCAGCCTTGGCGGGCACAGCAACTTCATGCAGCGCCGCTACAGCGGCATCTACTGCACGGAAGTTAAGCTGCACAATGCTATCACCCTTTGCGCCATATGTTTTCTGAATAGACTTTTTAATTTCTGCAATAGCTTCATCAGATGGCAAAACGTTGGAGAGATGGAAGAAGCATGTTTGCAAAATAGTATTAACGCGTGGCCCCAAACCAAGCTTAAGCGCAACGTCTGATGCATCAATTACAAAAAACCGCAGTTTTTTATTAACGATCTGATCCTGCACTTTACGCGGCAGTTGCTCCCAAACCTTATCGGCTGCATAGGGGCTGTTCAGCAGAAAAGTAGCTCCATTATTAGCAGCACCCAGAATATCGCGCCTGAACAGAAAATCGAACTTATGGCAGGCTACAAAGTCAGCATGCCGGATAAGGTAAGGTGCCTGAATGGGAGATTTACCAAACCGCAGATGAGATGCTGTTTCTGCCCCAGATTTATGGGAATCATAATCAAAATAAGCCTGAGCATACCAGCCCGGTTTTTCGCTTAGAATTTTAACACTGTTCTTATTAGCCCCAACTGTGCCATCCGCACCAAGGCCATAAAACAGACAGCGCACTGTGCTTTCTGGTTCTATGTCAAAAGTTTCATCATATTCCAGATGAGTATGGGAAACGTCATCTATAATCCCCACCGTAAAATGATTTTTGGGTGTGGGCTTCTTCAATTCATCAAAAACGGCTCGCGCCATAGCCGGGCTGAAATCACGCGAGGAAAGCCCATAGCGCCCACCAATTACGCGCGGCATATGCGAGAACTGGCCATTCCCCCCCCCCTCTGCCAGCACGCCCAAAATATCTGCATGCAAAGGCTCCATAGGGGCGCCGGGCTCTTTTGTCCGATCCAGCACGGCAATAGATTTTACACTTGCTGGCAAGGCTTTTAAAAAATGCTCCGCAGAAAATGGCCGGAACAGGCGCACATGCAACGCCCCCACTTTCTCGCCATGCGCGTTCAGCCATTTTGCAGTTTCCCGCACCACTTCAGAACCAGACCCCATGGAAATAACCACACGTTCTGCATCTGGCGCACCTGTGTAATGAAACAGATCGTATTGACGGCCTGTTAGCGATGCAAACTTATCCATAGCTTCCTGCACAATGGCAGGTACACGCTCGTAAAACGGATTAACCGCTTCTCTGGTTTGGAAATAGGTATCCGGGTTCTGCCACGTCCCGCGGATAAACGGATGTTCCGGGTTAAGCGCCCTTTGCCGATGCGCATGCACCAGCCGATCATCTATCATCTGGCGGATAACATTATCCGGCACCACAGAAAGGCTGTTGTATTCGTGCGAAGTGCGGAAGCCATCTGCAAAATGGATAAAAGGAATACGTGCAGCCAAAGTGGCGACCTGTGCAACCAGCGCCAGATCGTGAGATTCCTGCACAGACCCCGCACCCAGCATAGCAAACCCTGTTGTACGGGCCGCCATGATATCCTGATGATCACCAAAAATAGAGGACGCACCCGCAGCTAATGCGCGCGCTGCCACATAGAACACAGTTGATGTGAGCTCGCCTGCAATTTTGAACATGTTGGGCAGCATGAGCATGAGACCCTGAGAGGCCGTAAAAGTTGTGGTAAGTGCCCCGGTTTGCAAAGCACCATGCACACACCCGGCAGCGCCGCCTTCTGCCTGCATTTCCTGCACAACAGGCACTTCTCCCCAGATATTCTGCACGCCTTGGTCAGACCACGTATCTGCTAGTTCTGCCATAGGGGAAGACGGCGTAATGGGGTAAATCGCACAAACTTCGTTCACACGATAAGCAATATGCGCAACAGATGTATTGCCATCCATTGTCTGGAGTTGTTCAGCCATGACATTCTCCATTTTATGCACGCACCTTGAAGCGTGTAGGCATAATTGGCTCACCCAAACTTCCCTTTGTTGGCGTGGCCTCTACTGGTTCAGGGTTCATCTCAATGGCATGGCAAGGGCACTGTTCTGCGCAAACTGCGCAACCGGTGCACAGATCCATCTCAACCGCATATCCCTTCCCCGGCCCTAGCCGCGTAATAGCTTGTTCGGGGCAAGAGGCATAACAATTGTCGCATTCAAAGCAATTGCCACAGGAAAGGCATCTACCGGCTTCATAACGTGCTGTTTTTTCATCCAAACCGGCGAATATTTCATCAAACCCGGCCCGTTCCGTTAAGGGGCGCTCGGGCTGCTTGCTTCGGTCTGCCTGCGCGTAATCTGGCAGGTGCAGCATATCGAATGAGACAAGCGGATGTGCCGCAGGGTGCACATAATGACGCCCGGCCAAATAAGCATCTATGGCACGTGCTGCAAGCTTGCCGTGGCCTGTTGCGGTTGTCATGGTGCGTGCGCCACCTATGCAATCTCCGCCGGCAAAAATGCCATCCTGCCCTGTTATGAGCGTTGCGGCATCTACAACAACCGTATCACTCGTACTTATGGTGATAGCTGGCGCTGTTTTAAGCAAAGCCAGATCACTATGCTCTCCAACGGCCATAACCACTGCATCCGCTGGCAAATGTGTTGTCTGCCCCGTTGGGGTTACGCTGCCATCTGGGTTCATGGTCACTTTTTCAACTGTGACCCCATCTGCACCAAAATGGTCTGCAACGCTTAACCATTCAATTTTAACTCCTTCTGCAAAGGCTGCATCTGCTTCGCTTGGCAAGGCTTCCATGTGCTTGGGATCATAACGGAAAATCAGAACCGTATCTTTGGCGCCCAAACGTTCTGCTGTACGGGCGGCATCCATTGCCACGTTACCCCCGCCAACAATGGCAACACTGCGGCCCAACTGGGGCGTTTCACCTTTGCTCACATCATCCAGCAAGTTCACGGCATCCACCAGTTTTTTACCATCTGTTGCTGGAATATTCAGATGGTTGGCTAACTGGGCCCCTACGGCCACAAACACGGCATCAAACCCGCCTTGCTGACGCGCTTGAGAAATATCATCAACCCGCACACCACATCGCAGCGTAACGCCCGGCATAGACGTTATTCTAGCAATTTCATCTTTCAGAGGCTGTCTCGGCAACCTGTAGGCCGGGATGCCGTGCATCATCATCCCCCCCGGCTCTGCTGCGGCTTCTCGTATTTCAACCTGATGCCCTAGTCTGGCAAGATGATAAGCGCAGGAGAGCCCTGCTGGCCCACTGCCTATAATCAGCACTTTTTTGCCCGTGGATGGAGCAGACTGAAAACGCCATCCATTCTGCACTGCCAAATCACCCAAAAAGCGCTCTACAGCATGAATGGAAACCGCATCATCCAAACTGCCCCTGTTACACCCACCTTCGCATGGGTGGTAACAGGCTCTGCCGTGTACTGCGGGCATCGGGTTATTTTCTGTAAGTGCGTACCATGCTTTTTCGTAATCTCCAGCCTGTGCATGTGCCAACCAACCTTGAATATCCTCCCCCGCAGGACAGGCATGGTTACAAGGCGGCAAAAAGTGTTTGTAAACAGGTCTTTGCCATCGAGAACTCCCAACACCTCTACGTGTTGTATCCTGCATGACCTGTGTCATGTCGTGCAGCTTTATAGTCATGTAGGTTCTCTCCCGACCCCGTGGCCATTTCAAAGTGGCCGTGCGCATGCAACGCACATTTACGGAACAGATTTCTGAAACACATGCGTGAACCGTAATGCGCTTTGTGCAGGAAGGCAAAAATCGAATAATCCGTCAACTTTAAATTGATGAAAATATCTTCTCATTTAAATTATTTTTCTTGCAAATAATTTTCATTAAAAATTATTATTCGACAATAATTCCTATTCATAAAGAAAATAAGAACCAAAATAGTGCTGTATTTTAAAAAATAATAATTTGACGTATTATTCATTTTTGTTTTCCACAAAACTCATTTTCAACACTTAACTCCGAACAAGAAAACTGCAACGATGCAGGAGCCCCCCCCCCCCCTAACGACTGCCTCTTTTTTGATGAACATCACACAACGGATCATGGTCCATAATAGTTATTTAGAAACAAACTAATAATAAGAATTAAAATAATTAATGAAAATTATATACCGATTTAATACTTAATTTATAATATTTTTTGTTTGTTTGTTCTTTTTAATGTTATATTTTTGATTGATGAAAATATTATATCCCCCTCTACAATGTATTAAAAAATATCTCTTTTTTTAATCTTATTTTATTGCCGCTTTCAGACGGAGGAATTTTACTGTAAACAAAGAGCGAGAAGGACACTGGAGTTTGTAAAAAATTGACGGAACGCCCGCAAAAGCCCGTTACCAAGGCTAAACCAACAACAACCAGACCCAAAAAGTCCTATCGCGCTTCTCAAAAACGCGAAATGACACGCGCATTCAAGCAAGATGCCTTTGAAAGCGCGGCATGGAAAGTTTTTTCTGGCATTGGCTTAGATGCAGCAACAGTTAGAGATATTGTTGCTCTTAGCAATGTCTCTCCGGGCAGTTTCTATAATTATTACAAAACCAAAGAAGCCATTTTTGATATTATCCTCGTAAAAGTTGCGCAGCGCGTAAGAGGTGCAGCACGCCAGGCACGGAGCGAAGAAGATAATCTGGATGCAATGCTCCAGAAAAGTCAGTGCGCAGCTTTCCGGGAACTTCTCAGTATCCATGGTGCTCCGCATTTTCTGGAGCTGAATCAGCACCATATCAGAGCCAAGCTTTTTAATATGAGTGAAACACGGGAAATGCTGGATGACCTGAAGCAGAACCTGCTCAGATTGGTCCCCATGAAAAATACATCTCCCGAACGCATGGATTTTATTGCAGCCGCTGTTTTAACAACAGCTCTGGAAGGGTTACTGTATATTGCGCGCAACCCTTTAGTTGATATTGATCAAACATCCCATCTTACAGCGGGTATGGCAGCGGCAGGTATCCGTGCTGCTGCTGCGGCTGCCGGCTAATTTTTTGTCTTACCCGGCAGCAGAGGTAAGATGTGTGTATAGGATAGAGCAGCCAATAAGTATAAGCGCTATCCCACCACAGATCTCTGCATAGCGGCCAATCCACACACTGGCATGCCGCCCTAGCATAACCCCTGCCGTTGCCATAACCGTGGTAACGGCACCAATAACCAAGCAGGCCGATAAAATATTCACCTGCATAACGCCTAAGCTCACCCCTACCGCTGTTGCATCTATGCTGGTTGCCAAAGCTGTTCCAACCAACCCCAACACGCCACGGCTTACAGCTTTAGGCTGTTCAACTTCAGCCGCTTCTTCTGATGCATCTTTCATTGCCAAGCGGATCATGTTGCCGCCAATACCGCAGAGCAGTGCAAAGGCTATCCAATGGTCTACTGCGGCAATCCACGTGCTTAAAGCTAACCCCAGCACCCAACCCACAACAGGTGTAATGGCCTCAAAAAACCCGAACACAGCACCAATACGCAGGGCATCATTCCAACGTGCGTGTTTAACACTGGCCCCTTTGCCAACCGCAGCAGCAAAAGCATCCACAGAAAGAGAAAGCCCCAAAACGCCAAGTGTAAAAATACCAGTCATGAGCTTGTCCAAGGGCCGCAAAACGCAAAACAGCACGCACCGCCCCCCGGCCACAGTTGAGGCAATGATGCCGTTGGTCTTGCTGGGCGTTTTTTCTAAAACGCTGTCTCCGCCATGGCCTGCTGGCCAAGTGTGTTGACGAAGACCCCTCTGCAACAGAGGGTGGCTACTCCCCAATGAACGGGGCCTCTGTATCAATATCGCCGACATTCCGCAAGAGCCTGAAAAACCGAAGGCTTTCACGCAACATATGAAGCATTCATGATAATTCGAAATAAGAAGGTGAACGCTGGGCAAAAATAGCCGTTAGTATGCTGAAGCTAAATTCTGCGTGACATAAACTCGATAAAAAGGACAAAACACTATGATAAAATTATATTACACTCCGGGTGCCTGCTCTTTAGCATCGCATATTATTTTAAATGAAACACGCCTGCCCTTCGGTCTGGAAAAAGTAAACCTGAAAACCAAGACATTGGAAGATGGTCGAGATTATCTTAAGATCAATCCACGTGGTGCTGTTCCTGCCATCGAAATTTCACCCGGCGTAGTGCTTACCCAAAACGTGGCTATTCTCCCCTATATTGGCAACCTTTCTGATATTGCCGCCTTCCGGCCAGCAGAAGGCTCATTAGATCGCTCACGTCTGCTGGAAGCTCTGGGTTTTTGTGAAGATGTGCATAGTGCTTTTGGTATACTCTTCACCCCCGATCTGCCTGATACCACACGCGCACTTTGCCAAAAAACAGTAACCCGGCGGTTGGAACAGCTTGAGCAATTGCTAGAAAGCAATGGCACAGACTATTTACTTCCTGCTGGGTTTAGTCAGCCTGATGCCCTTATGGCCGTGATTTTAAGCTGGGCCGCCCCTTTGGATATTGATCTTGCCGCTTACCCCAAAGCACGCGCATTACGAGATAAAGTGTTTAACCGCCCTGCCACACAGGCCGCCCTTAAAGCAGAAGGTTTAGTGTAAGCCAGCAACTCTCCTGCCCTGCTAGATACTTTCTTGATCCTGTGGGGCAGGAGAAACCATATACATACCGGTTGTACGTGCTGGAGAAATCAACACCAACCCTGCAGCACGCGCGGTACGCACAGCAAGCGCCGTAGGCGCAGAAAGAGACACCACGGCGGACATGCCAGCAGCAACAGCTTTTGCGGCCATCTCATAAGAACAGCGGCTCGTTAAAAAACAAAACCCCTGCGTGAAATCTAGTTGATGCCTGAGCCCATATCCTATCAGCTTATCCAAGGCATTATGGCGGCCAACGTCCTCTCGCATATGCACAATATGTCCATTAGGCAAACACCACGCGGCAGCATGCAGCATACCAATGCCTTTATTCAAAACCTGATGGTTTCGTAAGTTTTCAAATGCTTTATGGATTGCGTTTGCATCAGGCTCCTGCCCTATTACACCACATATTTTACGGTTTGTTATGCTTTCCATGTCGGAACCACAAATCCCACACCCTGTCCGCCCTGCTATCGGACGGCGCGTGCGTGCCAGTACCTTGCGCAAGGATTCTGCATTTACGCGCACATCAGCCCGCAAGCTATCAGGCTGTGCTGTTATTTTTATTTGTCGCAAATCTGCACCGGAAGAAATAATATCTTCTGTAAAAGAAAAACCTACAATAAAATCATCTATATCATACGGTGTTATCATCATGACCGCATAATCAATACCATTGTATATTAACGCGAGAGGTGTTTCCTCTGCTACCATAAGCGTGTTGTGCTCTCGCGCCACAACTACGCTTTCATGCCCTTGCGGCCAGCTTATCCGCTCCGCTTCATACGGAAGCGCTACAGAAAAGGATATATTTTCTGCCATCACCCATTTCCTCTTGCAGCATCAACCTTACACACAGGAGCGCAATATTTTTGTGCACGCATAAGATCTTCAGGCGTGTTAATATTCATAAAAGGGTCCACTCCCTCTATTAGAGGAAAATCTACAGCACGTGCTTCCAAAACATGGGTAAGTGTACGCACACGTGTTTGATGCTTTTTATTCTCCGCCGTTAGGAAAGATAACTGTGCCGCCAACACTGGCTTGGCAGAAACAGGCCATGCTGCCACCAATGGGTGAGATTGCCCCCCACAACACGCATACGAAGGGGCTGGCACAAGTGCAGCCACAAGCCCCACAGGAATAAACGGCGTATCCACCGGTATTGTTATGAGTGTATCGTAACCGCACTTTTCTGCCCATTCCAACCCGCTTAACACCCCAGCCAATGGCCCTACATTATGTATGCTGTCTGGCAAAACAGGGCATTGCCAGGCACTAAAGCGTGCAAAATCACCATTAGCGCTAATCGCTACGGCGCTGCATTCGTGCTGCAACCGTGCAAAAACACGATCTAGAGAAAAGCCATTCCCTGTATCTAAAAATGCCTTATCCTGCCCATGCATTCGGCGCGCCTGTCCGCCTGCCAACACCAGTCCGGCTATTTTCATGTCCATTCCACCCTTTTTGAAAATATCTTTCTTGTTGATTCTAGTTTTTACTTTTTACACATTCTAAAATCTAAAGGATTTTTATATGCCTTATTGGTTTTGCAAACATGACATCTCAACGTACGCAGCTTATTTTTGGCATTATCGGCCGCAGTGGGGCCGGTAAAACGCATTTAATATCACGGTTGCTTCCTGCTTTTTGCCATCTCGGTTGGCGCGTCTCAACCATCAAGCACACGCATCATGGTGTAGATATGGACAAACCCGGCAAAGATACGTTTGTACACAGGCAAAATGGCGCTACAGAAGTTATGCTAGCCACCCCTGAACGATGGGTGCTTCAGCATGAATGCAATACCCTTCCCACTATATCTGATTTGCTCCAGCGTATGGAACCGGTAGATCTGGTACTGATAGAAGGCTTTCATGCAACTATGCCTACATGCATGGAAGTATGGAGACCCACCATAGGGAAAACCCCTTTATTCCCGCAAACGCCGGGGGTTGTTGCTATGGCATCTGACAATTCCAACATACCAAATATTCCAAACAATCTTACTGTTCTGGATCTGAATGATACAATAGCTATTGCAGCATATATTCGTGCGCACGCTTATGCGTTCAAATTACCAAACTAACTTGTAAAAGGTATCATCTGACACATATCCCCCACCTGTAGAGTTTCACCAGCCGACACTTTCACAAAACCAGTAGCCCGTGTGAGACAAAGAATATCAGAGGCCCCAACAGACGGCACAAGGCTAATAGAGTTTTCTCCCTTATTTTCTGTAAAATGCACTGGCAGAAAACAGGTTGTATCTGTTGCCGCAACATAAGAAAAACGGCTTTGCCCTTCTGTTGCTATACTTGCATTTGCCTCATACTTTTCATCCACCAGACAATGCAAAAATGGCACAACAAACAGTTGGGCACATATAGCTGCCGCTGCTGGATTTCCGGGCAGACAGAATACCATTTTCTGGCCGAGCTGCATGACTGTCATGGGCTTGCCGGGACGTATTTTAACACGTCGAAAAAGACATTTAGCCCCCATCTGGTTAAGGACAGACAAAACATGATCAGTCTGCCCAACAGAAATACCTCCCGTGGTGATAAGAATATCAGCTTCCTGCACGCACTGATAAAGGAGTTTATGCAAATCCTCCGCACTGTCTGAGCCACATACATAACGCGTGACCAATGCACCTTTACTTTGCAGCATTGCTGCTAGTAACTGTGTATTCAGTTCCGTTCGGCAATCTGTTGCTGTTGCGCCAAATTCTGCTCCATTGGCCACAACACAAATTTTGGGGCGTTTATATACAGCTACCTGTTTCTTACCTTGGTGCACCAATACAGGTAAATGCCGCCAATCCAGTTTTTGGCCGTGTTCGAGCAGCATATCACCTTTACAGAACTCCTCCCCTTTCCGCCGAACGTTCAAACCACTTCGGGCGGTCTGTTCCCGCAGATGTACACGCCCATCCATTATGGATGCGCGTTCCTGCGCCACAACACAATCAGCTCCTACAGGAAGCCGTGCCCCCGTAAGAATGCCGTATGCAACATCTTGACCCAAGGGTGGTGGAGTATCCCCCGCCGCTATTTGCCCAGCAAGAGGCAGACCTGTGTTCCCCGCTTTTTCCATATCAGCACAACGGAAGGCATACCCATCCATTGCTGAAATATCAGCTTCTGGGCGCGGCATCACTGCCCTTACATCCTCTGCAAGAATACGCCCATCTGCCTGCGCAATAGATACAAACTCTATTGGAAGTAATGGTATGTTTTGCATGCAAGCGGCAAGAAGTGCTTGTGCTTCATCATACCCCACCATATCTGGCGCTGTGCATTTTTGTTCTGGAGTGGCGGAGGCTAATAAAGAACCAACCATACAGCCATTATCCCGGAAATGAGAACGGATTCAAACCTGCGCGCGAAAACCCCTGCTGTTCTACGGCTGTATCCAAAGCAAAGCTATCCAGATCATCTGCAACGGCATCCAGATCCGGCTTATAATCCAACCGAAAAACCTTCAGATATGTTTTGCAGTCTCCACAGCTTTCGACTTGAACCGGGGCTTTTAAATCTTCAAATGTCCAGTGTTCAACATGAGCAGATGCACCGCACTCCACGCAGATACCACGCACTCTGTGCCAACGTGTCTCACACAAACTGCACTGAAGGTAACGTAGCCCCTCACGGTCTCCGCCCAATACAAGACTGGCTACCGGCTGGGCACCACAACAAGGGCATAATCTGGCCTCTCCAACAGGTTGTGTCTGTTGAATATGCTTCTGGTCTTGCCCAACAGCCTGCGCCCAAGAAACAGATAAAGCGGCCCATAGTATAACGGCTAACCCGGCATCAACCTGCGTATAATTCCCGCGTAACAAGTGGACAGCCGACTTTTTTAAAGCTGGTATATTCTGCCTGTAGCTTTCCAACATTATGCGCGTTTCTTCTGGAACAACAAACTTTACTTGCTGCACTAAAAATAAAAACGCCTGTTGCCAGTATGGTATTGCCAGAAACAACTTTTCAAGCTGATCTTGATCACATCCCTGCTTTGGCAAAGCACGAATAGCAGAACCGTCTGCCACACTCAGCGGCATATGTTTCAAAATCTGCTGCTGTGCCAAAACAAGATGAGAAAGAAATTCAAAATATCCTCCCTCCGCCTCACCCCGTTGTTCTGCCAGAAAACGTAGCCGTTTTTCCCTGCGGGTATATACAGCTTCCAGAACCGGAAAAATCAGTGGCTCAATAGCCTGCACGCCCGGCGTGCGTTTATCCAGCGGAACAATATCGGTTTCAGCACGCATCAATGTGGCCGCTTTGCAGAAGATTTTTCAGCAGGCAATACTTCCTCTTCATACCACCGATCATGATGCTGCCGCGCCCACGCACGGGATACGTAGCCTGTAATCATACCGCCAATAGAACCCCGTACCCATATGCCCATATAGATATGCCCCAACACCAACAGAATAAGCCCAAGCCCTGCAACAGAATGCGCCAGCAAAGCCAGCCGCACCACAGGGATGGAAAAATACATAGCAAAATAGGCGCGCCAGATTATTAACCCACTTACCAGAAGCAGGCTGATAAGTGACATAATGCCCCAGAACAATATCTTCTGGCCTGCATTGTATTTGCCGATCTGTAATTTCTCACCATGCTTGTTCATCAGCACATCAACAATATGGCGAAACCACGTGATATCTGTGCGCACAAACAGGTTGTGGTGCACAAAGCGCACGCACATACACATCAGCAATACAAATACTGTTATACCAAGAAACGGGTGTAGCAACCGCGCCATCTGCGGTGGCCCAAGCACATACCCAAGCCAGTTCAGGCTAGGGAAAAACCATGAGATTCCAGAAAGCGCAACCAGAAAAAAACAGGCAACCATTGTCCAATGGCAAAGCCGATCCATAAACTTTGTGCGTAGTATAAGATTTTGGGTATCCATTACGCATCACTCCCGTTCTGGTCCGGCTTTTCATCTGCCGCCATCCGTTCCTGTTCAGAAACCTTCGGCAATGTTTCATCCGTGGTATTGGGGCCAACGGCCATGTAATGTGCAAAGGCACCTGCCAACGTGGCAACAAAGCCAAGCGCACCAACTGGTTTCAGCCATTCCTTCCAGCCACGTACAACCGGGCTGATATGAGGTTCGGCTGGCAATCTGTGATAAAGAGTTGGATTATCGGCATGGGTCAGCACATACATAACATGCGTGCCGCCTACGCCCGGCGGATCATACAATCCTGCACCTTCATGCCCACGACTTTTAAGATCTTCCACACGCGTTGCCGCCAGATCTTTCATGTCTGCCTTGGAACCAAAAGATATAGCGCCGGTCGGGCAGGTTTTTACGCAAGCGGGTTCCTGCCCTACAGCAACCCTATCTGCGCATAAAGTGCATTTGTAAGCCTTGTTATCTTTTGTATTGATACGCGGAATATCAAACGGACACCCCGCAATACAATACCCACAACCAATGCATTGTTCAGACTGAAAATCCACAATGCCGTTAGCAAACTGCAAAATAGCACCCGGGCTTGGGCAGGCCTTCAGGCAGCCCGGGTCCTCACAGTGCATACATCCTTCCTTGCGCAGCAACCATTCCAGCTTGCCCCCCTCATCCTCCACTTCATCAAAGCGGATGACGGTCCATGTTTCTGCTGTTAGGTCAGCGGGATTGTCATATACACCTACGTTGTGCCCAACCTCGTCCCTTAGATCATTCCATTCCGAACAGGCAACCTGACACCCCTTGCAACCCGTGCAGAGAGAAACGTCAATCAGTTTGGCGACTTCCTGCTCATGCCGTCGCGCCTGAGGTGATGGTGTAAGCCCATTGGTGGCGGAACGGCGAATGATGTCCTGTGACTGCATGCTCATCAGCGCACCTCAGACTTTTTCAACATTAACAAGGAAGGCCTTGAACTCTGGGGTTTGAGAGTTTGCATCGCCCATGGCTGGTGTCAGTGTATTGGCTAAAAAGCCTTTACGTGTGGCACCCTTAAAACCCCAATGGCAGGGCACTCCAACCTGATCAACTTCCTGCCCCATCACATTCAGGCGTTTAAGCCGCTTGGTGACTACTGTCTTGGCCTCAATATACCCACGGCGGGAAGACACTCGCACCGTATCACCCGCGGCAATGCCCAGTTTGCCAGCAAGAGGCTCCCCTATTTCCACAAACTGCTCTGGCTGCATAATGGCGTTTAGATGTGAATGCTTTGTCCAATGCCGAAAAAGCTCTGTAATGGAATAAGTTGTGGCCACATATGGAAACTCTGACGGGCTGCCCATACGCGGTATTTCATCTGCAAATTGTCGGGCCACTGGGTTATGCCGCACCTTGCTCCCCAACGCTGGCGCCAATACCGGGCTTTCTGTTGGCTCATAATGTTCGGGGAAAGGCCCATCTACCAACGATGCCCCCGCAAAAAGACGGCTTACACCTTCACTTTGCATAATAAATGGCCCAACACCGCTACCCGGCGGAGATGTAAGCGGGTAATCAGGCACATCTGCCCCGCCCCAACGCTGGCCATTCCATTCAATAATCTTGCGGCGCGGATCCCACGGGCGCCCCTGTGGATCCAACGATGCACGATTGTAAAGCAAGCGCCTGTTTGCAGGCCAAGCCCATGCCCAACCGGGCGTATTACCCAGACCTGTATCCGTATTATCGCGCCGCGCCATCTGGTTACCGGCCTCTGTCCATGAACCAGCAAACACCCAGCAATAGCTGGCTGTTGTGCCATCATCTTTCAGCACAGAAAAATCAGGCAGCAGCTCCCCTTTTCTAACAACCACCTTGCCTGCGGCATCCTGAATATCTGCCAACGCATAACCATTCGCTTCCTGCGCCACTTCCTCTGGCGTAGGATCTTCCGGGTCCCGGTAGTTCCACTGCATATTTAGAACGGGTTCTGGGCATATCCCCCCTTCCTTCGCGTACAAAGCGCGCAACTTGGTAAAGATGGTGCCCAGAATGCGTCCATCATTCCAAGCTTCTCCTGGTGGTTGCGTGCCTGCATAATGCCACTGCAACCAACGTGCAGAATTCACCACTGAACCATTTTCTTCTGCAAAACAGGAAGAAGGCAGGCGGAAAACTTCTGTCTGGATATCTTCAGGCCTTACATCATTGTAAACGCCCTCGTTCTGCCAGAAATTGGATGTTTCTGTATCCAGCGGATCAATTGTTACAAGGAAACGCAATTTAGCTAAGCCATCACGCATACGGTTTTTATCTGGCATGGCAGCAAGCGGGTTAAAGCCCTGCGCAATGTAACCGTTGACCTTGCCTTGCTGCATACGTTCAAAATAGGCCAGCATATCGTAACTGCGGTCCCACTTTGGCAGCCAATCATACCCCCAGTTATTGGAAGCTGTGGCATGATCCCCCCATAGGGTTTTCATCAGACTTACAAAAAACTTGGGCGCATTATGCCAATAATTAACCTCCTTGGGCTCATCCGCCTTTGGGGTAACTGCCAGCAGGTAGGCATCTAATGTTTGCTGGCTGTCTTTAGGCAGATTCATATACCCGGGCAGACGCGTTGAAAGCAGCCCAAGATCCGTATAACCCTGAATGTTGGAATGTCCGCGCAAAGCATTCAGGCCGCCACCGGGCATCCCCACGTTACCCAACAGCATTTGCACCATAGATGCCGCACGAATGATCTGAGACCCGTTGGTGTGATGGGTCCAGCCCAGAGCGAACAGGAACGTAGACGTACGATCTGGCACACTCGTAGATGCCAGTGTTTCACATACGTGCAGAAAATCTTTTTCCGGCGTGCCCGTGATTTGGGAAACAAGCTCTGGCGTATAGCGGTTCGTATAGGTGCGTAAAAGATTTAGAACACAACGTGGATTTTGGAATGTTGGGTCCTGCTTGGCAAACCCTTGTTCATCGCGCTCGTAATCCCACGAGGTTGTATTGTAGCTACGCGTAGCGGCATCATACCCGGTAAACAGGCCTTCATGAAACTGAAAGTCTTCACGCACTATCAACGCGGCGTTTGTGTAGGCTTTTACATATTCATGCTGAATTTTATCGTGCGTCAGCAGATAATTGATAACACCCAACATAAAAGCGGCATCAGAACCAGCACGAATTGGCGCGTAAAAATCTGCAACGGCTGCACTTCGGTTAAACCGTGGATCAACCACCATAACCTGGGCACCATTACGGGTTTTGGCTTCCATAACCCATTTAAAACCAACAGGATGCGCCTCTGCTGGGTTGCCGCCCATAATCAGAACAACATTGGCGTTTTTGATATCCACCCAATTGTTGGTCATTGCGCCACGGCCAAAGCTGGCACCCAATGCAGAAACCGTAGGCGCATGACAAAGCCGTGCCTGACAATCCAGCCCCAGAATACCCAACGCCCGCGCAAACTTAAAATCCAGTAGTCCGGTTTCATTACTGGCGGCAGAAGATGCCAGCATACCTGTGCTCAGCCAGCGATTAACCAATTCACCTTTTTCATTCCGCTTAATGAAGTTTTTATCCCGATCATCCTTTAAAAGGCGGGCAATGCGGTCAGTCGCTTCCTTCCAGCTTACGCGTTTCCACTCTCGGCTCCCAGGGGCACGGTAAGAAGGATATTGCAGGCGTGTTTCACTGTGAATGAAATCCACCAACCCCGCACCTTTTGGGCACAAAGAACCACGGCTGACGGGATGGTCTGGATCACCTTCAATATGAAAGATGCTGGGCTTGGCATTTTTAGCGCCATCCCCCAATGCATACATAAGTAACCCGCACCCAACCGAACAATAAGTGCAGTTGTTGCGGGTTTCCTTGGCACGCAGCAGCTTGTACTGGCGCGTTTCTTGCGCCAAAGCTTTAACTGGCGGCACAAAACCAAGCGCAACAGCACTGGCACCCGCCACACATGCACCAGTATTCCGCAAAAACTCTCTGCGCCCCAAGGCCATGTAAACCACCCTGATGTTTTATTAAAAAACAGAATGAAGGTTATCTACATTTTTCTTACTGAAGCGTCTTTGATCCGGATCATATTATTTTATCTTTTAACTGTATTTACAAGAATACAGACATCCAACAACTTAATTAAATATCTTATGCTTATTGAATATTTAAGTTAAAACTCCATAAGAACAAATGAATACTGTGCATATCCAAACACAACACCATTTACAGAAACACAAGAGAGTTATTTTGTTTTTCTGGATGAAATTTCTGTCTATTCTCAAATATTACTTGGCAAACAAATAAGACCGCAACACCAATAAATATTAGCATTGAGAAGTATTGCTTGATATAAATATTATTTCTCAGAAAAAATTGGCTGGGGGACCTGGATTCGAACCAGGGCTGACCGGGTCAGAGCCGGTAGTTCTACCGCTAAACTATCCCCCAGCAAACTGGGCCTTACAGAAACTCTTTAAAGAGCGCTCCCGTTCGGTGAGGCTCATCTAGCATTCCACTTCAGGGCATGCAACCCCCTTTTCCAAAAGAATTTTCATTTTGTCACATATTTGTCTTGCTCCCTGCGCGTGAGAGCCCAAAATAAGAAACAATATGGTTTAACCTCTTGTTTAAGGACCGGACAGATGGATCGTCCCCCCCCCTGGACCGGCCGGTCTGGTAGATTTGTGTCGGCCTCTCCACCTTATAGTGGAGAGGAAGATCTTTTTGCCGCACTCGATCTGGGAACAAATAACTGCCGCTTAATGGTTGCAACCCAAACAGCAGGCGGCTTTAGGGTTGTTGATAGTTATAGCCGTATGGTGCGGCTTGGAGAAGGCCTGCATCACACCGGAAAACTGCATAAAGCTGCCATGGAACGCACCATGGAAGCACTGCAAACATGCGCAGAGCGTTTAAGCAGATGGCCTGTTCGAGAAATCCGTGCCGTGGCGACAGAAGCATGCCGACGCGCAAAAAACGGACAAACCTTTCTTCAGCAGGTTCACCAGCAAACGGGGTTTGATATCAAGATCATTTCCGGACGGGAAGAAGCCTGCCTTGCGGTAGAAAGCTGCTCCAATCTGCTACACAACCCACGCTTTGGGCCTCCCCGCAATCGGGCTTTACTGTTTGATATTGGCGGCGGCTCAACCGAAATTGCATGGGTGCGCACAGATTCCACGCGTCAGACAGAAGAACTCATCGGCTATCTCAGCTTACCGGTTGGTGTCATCACACTTTCCGAGCAGTTTGGCCACGCATACAGCACGGATGATCGGGCTTATCGTAAAATGGTGGAACATACGCGCCACCATCTGCGTGAGTTTGAGAACGTCTATCGGATCAAACCGGAAATCAGGCGCAAACAAACACGCCTGATAGGTACCAGCGGCACAGTCACAACGCTTGCCAGCCTTATCTTAAATTTGCCGCGCTACGCACGTGCAGCAGTAGATGGCTCCCTACTCCCAGCATCCAGCGCCAGATTGGCTGTGCGCACTTTGCAAAAAATGGGTGCTGATGGCATTGCCCGCCACCCATGCATTGGCCCAGATCGTGCGCCTTTTGTTTTGCCCGGCTGCGCCATCTTTGAGGCCATTCATGATGTCTGGCCAGTAGAAGATATTATTGTTGCAGACAGAGGGCTGCGCGATGGCATGGTTTTGCGTATGATCCGTGGCAAATCGGGGATGACTTCTCGCCGCAATCGTGCGTCTTTATCTATCCCCCCTCACCTTCGCCACTCCATGCAGGCAACAGGCTTATGACTGAAAAGAAAAACCTCCCTACTGGCAGCTCAACGTTGCGCGTGCCTGGCCGTGCCCGCAAGAGCAGCGCAACACCCGGCAGCCGTTTAGTGCAAAACGATTCTGATGCTCCGCAAAAAATGCGTGCGCAATCGGTTTCATTACGCACAGCACGAGGCCGCACGACAGCCCAGCAACGCTGGCTCTCTCGGCAATTGAATGATCCTTACGTGCAGGCCGCTCATAAACAGGGCTGGCGTTCGCGCGCGGCGTTCAAGCTGATTGAACTTGATGATCGCTTCCACCTTATTCGCCCAGGCATGCGCATTGTAGACCTTGGCGCAGCCCCCGGTGGATGGACACAGGTTCTGGTTAAACGCGGCGCGGCGCAAGTTGTAGGGGTGGATCTTCTGCCTGTGGAGCCCGTAACCGGTGCAGAAATTATTGAAGGCGATTTTACAGACCCAGAAATGGATGCACGCCTTATTTCCATGCTGGGCGGCAAAGCTGATCTGGTTGTTTCTGACATGGCCCCCAATACAACGGGCCACGCCCCAACAGACCATGTACGGATTATTGGGTTAGCAGAAGAAGCCTTACACTTTGCTTTTGATATTCTGGCAGAAGGCGGTGGGTTTGTTGCTAAGGTGTTTCAGGGCGGCTCCGAAAAAGCCATGCTCAACACCATGAAACAGGCCTTTACGCAGGTTCGGCACGCCAAACCGCCCGCAAGCCGTAAAGATTCTAGCGAGCTTTACGTGGTTGCAACAGGGTTTCGTCCAGACCGCATCACTGCGCAGACCGCATAGTTTCTACGCGGTCTGCGGCCTCTTTATTAGCCCCAAAGCCAAGCAGCACCTCTTACGCCTGAGCTATCACCGTGCTTGTTTTTCAACAACTCTGTCTTGCACTCAGGCGTAATCACATAGCGCTTCATAGCATCCGGCACACGTTCATACAGGCATCTCAGGTTTGAAACTCCGCCACCCAGAACAATTGCATCCGGATCAATAATATTCACGATAAGAGCGCAGGCGCGGCCTAGCCTATCTACATACAAATCCAAGGCGCGTTGGGCCGCAATGTCACCAGCGGCAGCCGCATCCTCAATACCCTGCACGCTGCGGTTCCCCGGCCCTTGCCAAGCTTCTGCCAAAGCTGGCCCGCATAGAAAACGCTCCAGACAACCCGAATTACCACAAAAGCATTTTGGCATGGGGAATTCATCCTCCCTCACCCACGGCAAAGGTATGTGTCCCCATTCTCCGGCAATATCATGCAAGCCTTTTAAGGGCTTACCATCAACAATAATACCACCGCCCATGCCGGAACCAAGAATCACACCAAACACTACATGGCGTCCGGCTGCTGCTCCATCAGTTGCTTCCGACAAAGCAAAGCAGTTGGCATCATTTTCAACACGAACGGGAAACCCTAAAACATCCTGCAAATCATCTGCAAAAGGTTGACCATTCAGCCATGTCGCATTCGCATTTTTTACAAGGCGGGTATGCGCATCTACAGCACCGGGAATGCCAACCCCAACAGTGGCATACGGATTTGTGCGGCTATGCGCATCATCAACCAATTTTTTCACGTCACTTAGCAAACCCTGATACGTACCAGGGTTGCTCACACGATGCCGCAAAACCACCTGCCCTTCGGCATCAAGAGCGACGATTTCGATCTTGGTGCCCCCAATATCGATTCCCAGACGGTAGTCCGACATACTTTTAACCTGCTGTTTTTATTAAACTTTTAACAGAATGTTTCCTGTTGCAAAAGAAAGTGGCACACTTTGCAAACAACATGCCACCAACCTCCTACGGCAGGAACCAGCCAAGATGAATGAAACTGTTCTTGACGCACGCGGGCTTAATTGTCCACTTCCCGTGCTCAAGGCCAACCGTGTTCTCCGAACCATGCAACCAGGAGAGCGGCTTCGAATATTAGCAACAGACCGCGCTTCCATAACCGATTTTCAGGTATTCTGCCGTGAGACCGGCCATGCCCTTATCGCTTTTACGGATGAAAACAGCGTATTCTGTTTTACCGTAAAATGCCGCACCAGCGCGCCTGCAAACAAGCCAAACTAAAAAAATCCTGCCTGCCACACACCACCCAAGACTTGGCAGACCCCTGCATATCGGGCTATTGCCTGCCCCTCATGACGGATAGGAACCCCCGCGCCATGTCGGACAACATCAAATCACTGTCTTTCGAAGATGCGCTTTCCGAGCTGGAAAAAATTGTGCGCGGCTTGGAAGGTGGGCAGCTAAAGCTGGAAGATGCAATAACGGCCTACGAACGCGGGGCTGCCCTACGGCAACATTGTGAGGCCAAGCTTAGCGAGGCTGAGGCCCGCGTGCAGGCGATCGTGCAGCGTTCTGATGGAACGCTGAACATGAAACCTATGGACTGAGATGTCGATGACAAACCCGACACACCCTTCTATCAATCGTGCATCAGAGAATGGCGCCCTGCTTAAGCAGGATATGGGCGCGCGCGCCCGTGTCATTGAACACACAATTGATACCTTGCTCCCCCCTACAACAGGAGGCGATGCGCGGCTGATCGAAGCCATGCGCTACGCAACACTTGGGGGAGGTAAGCGGTTACGCGGTTATCTTGCCATTGTAACGGCCAGCCTTTTTGGCGTTCCAGAAAGCCAGTCCGCACGCGTCGCCGCCTCTGTTGAAATGCTGCATGCTTATTCCCTCGTGCATGATGATCTTCCAGCCATGGATGATGATGATATGCGGCGGGGCCAACCTTCCACACACCGCAAGTTTGATGAAGCCACAGCCATTCTGGCTGGAGATGCTCTTCAGACCAAAGCATTCGAAATTCTGGCGGCCAGCCAGACCCATGCGGATGCAAACGTGCGTATTGATCTGATTTCCGCTTTTGCCGAAGCATCTGGCGCTGCTGGTATGGTGGGCGGCCAGATGATTGATATGGAAGGCGAAGGCCGCGCACTCCCTCTTGCAGAAGTCCGCCACCTCCACGCACTTAAAACCGGCTGCCTAATCCGTTATTCTGCAGAATCCGGGGCTATTCTGGGGCAAGCATCTCCTGATCTGCGCCGCCGCCTGCGCTCCTATGGTGCAAATATTGGCGCAGCCTTCCAAATTGCAGATGACGTTCTGGACGCAACAGCCACGGCAGAAGAACTGGGCAAAACCGCAGGTAAGGATGAAGCCTCTGGCAAGTCCACCTTCGTAGCTCTGCTAGGTATTGAAGGTGCCAGAGCAGAAGCCCTGCGCGTAACAGAAGAAGCCATTGCCGATCTGGAACCCTTTGGCGCACAGGCAGATCGTCTACGTGATCTGGCCTATTATGTGATCGAACGGAAAAACTGAACTCATGACCAATCAGCCCCACACTTCACCGATTCCGACGTTAGGGCGTTTTCCTGCTCTGGATCGGGTTGAGTATCCGGCGGACCTGCGCAATCTCTCGGTTGAGCAGCTTAAGCAGGTTGCGGATGAACTGCGGGCCGAAACGGTGGACGCGGTTTCCACCACGGGGGGGCACCTTGGGGCATCCCTGGGTGTTGTGGAGCTGACGGTTGCCTTGCATGCGGTGTTTGACACCCCTGATGACAAGGTAATCTGGGATGTGGGCCATCAGGCCTACCCTCACAAGATTCTAACAGGGCGGCGGGACCGTATCCGCACCCTGCGCCAGCCGGGCGGCCTTTCTGGCTTTACCCGCCGTGCAGAAAGCCAGTACGATCCGTTTGGCGCCGCGCATTCCTCCACCTCCATTTCCGCAGGACTCGGCATGGCCGTGGCCCACCACCTGCGGGCGGAGGAAGACCCCAGCTACCGCGAACGCAACGTGATTGCCGTGATCGGTGATGGCTCCATTTCCGCCGGTATGGCGTATGAGGCCATGAACAACGCCGCCGTGGCTGGCCCCGGCGCAGAACGGCTGATTGTCATCCTCAACGACAACGAAATGTCCATTGCCCCACCCGTGGGCGCAATGTCGAACTACCTGTCGCGCCTGATGTCCTCTCGCAAGTTCATGGGCTTGCGTGAACTGGCTGGCAAGTTCGTGAAAAAGCTGCCTGCCCCTGTGGAGCGCACGGCCCGCAAGGCGGATGAATATGCCCGCGGCATGATCACCGGCGGCACGCTGTTTGAAGAACTGGGTTTTTACTACGTTGGCCCTGTAGATGGGCATGATCTGCCACAGTTGGTCTCTATCCTGCGCAACCTGCGCGATACGGATAACGGCCCCATCATGCTGCATGTCATCACGGAAAAAGGCCACGGCTATCAGCCAGCCGAAAAAGCCGGAGACAAGTATCACGCTGTTGCCAAGTTCAACGTTGTTACAGGTGAGCAGAAAAAAGGCCCCGCAGGCCCGCCAAGCTACACCTCTGTGTTCTCGCGCGAACTCACACGTCGCGCCGCAACCGATAACAGGATTGCCGCCATTACCGCCGCCATGCCCTCTGGCACGGGGCTGGATGCCTTTGCCAAGGCTTACCCGGATCGGTTTTTTGATGTGGGTATTGCCGAGCAGCACGCCGTTACCTTTGCCGCAGGCATGGCCACGGAAGGGCTGCGCCCGTTCTGCGCCATTTATTCCACCTTCCTCCAGCGCGCCTATGACCAGGTGATGCACGATGTGGTGCTGCAAAAGCTGCCCGTGCGCTTTGCCATTGACCGCGCCGGTCTGGTAGGGGCCGATGGCGCCACCCATGCCGGATCCTTCGACATTGCCTATCTGGGCTGCCTGCCGGGCATGACCATTATGGCGCCATCAGACGAGCTGGAACTGCTGCACATGACAGCAACCGCCACCCTGTTTGATGAAGGCCCGATTGCCCTGCGCTACCCACGTGGCAGTGGCCTTGGGCTGGACCTGCCTGCCGAGGGCACGCCGCTGGAAATTGGCAAGGGCCGCATTATCCGTGAAATGGGTGGGCAGTCTGGCCCTGAAAAAGGCGGCGTGGCCATTCTCTCGCTTGGCCCACGTCTGGCGGAGTGTCTGAAAGCCGCAGACATGCTGGCCGCCCGTGGCCTGCCGCCCACCGTGGCGGATGCCCGTTTTGCCAAGCCGTTTGATACGGAACTGGTGGAAAATCTGGCCCGCAACCATGCGGTGCTGATCACCATTGAGGAAGGTTCGGAAGGTGGCTTTGGCTCCCTTGTTGGCCACCATCTGGCCCGCACAGGCCTTTTGGACAACGTCCGCTTCCGCCCCCTCACCCTGCCAGACCGCTTTATTGACCATAACACTCAGGCCGCCCAATATGCCGAGGCAGGGCTCTCCGCTCCGCATATCGTCGGAACAGCTCTAAGCGCATTGGGCATTAATTTTTCGGAACAGATGGCCTGATTTGATATGGCACGACGTCGTGTTGACCAGCTCCTTGTAGACAGGGGGCTGGTTGAAAGCCGCACGAAAGCACAAGCTCTGATTATGGCTGGGCTTGTGTTTTCTGGTGAAAAACGCGTAGCCAAAGCCGGAGATCAGATTCCTGAAGATGCACCGTTGCAAGTGCGTGGGCAGGAACATCCTTGGGTGTCTCGTGGCGGCTGCAAGTTGGCTCATGCCATTGAGCATTTTAGCCTTTCTCCAGAAGGGCGTATCTGCTTGGATGTTGGTGCTTCAACCGGCGGGTTTACAGACGTACTTCTTACCCACGATGCCAAGCATGTTTACGCAGTTGATGTTGGCCACGGACAACTTGCATGGAAATTGCGGTCTGACCCACGCGTAACTGTGCTGGAAAAATGCAACGCCCGGTACCTGGATAAGACAACCATACCGGAAGCCCCTTCCGTAGTTGTGTGTGATGCAAGTTTTATCGGCCTGCGCACGGTGCTCCCTGCCGCGCTGGCTCTTACCACGGAAAACGCTTGGGCTGTTGCGTTAATCAAACCTCAGTTTGAAGCCGGGCGTGATCAAATAGGTGCCAAAGGCGTTGTGCGTGATCCTGCCGTGCATGATGCCGTTTGCGAAACCATTTTTTCTTGGTGGAGTAGTCTTCCCGGCTGGAAAGTGCTGGGGATTGAACCCAGCCCTATTACCGGACCAGAAGGAAATAGAGAGTTTCTTATTGCGGCTCAGCGCGTCTAGCTAAGACGGCTGATTATAACACTAAATTAAATTTTCAGGTTTCCCTGCCTTTTTTGCATGGCAGCACATCAATTTTTTTGCCACATTTCTTTGTGATCCTTCTACACGTTATCACTAGGAATAAGGGCAAGCATCTTATGCGCAAAATTGCAGGTCTGTTTGGCGTCGCCTGCCTTGCATTTACAAGCGGTCACGCATTGGCGACCCCAGTTTTTCATTCTGCATCCCACACTTCTGCCCCTACCCAAAATATGCAGGCGACAGAAGTTGGTAATACGCTTTTGCGTGGATACGAACAGGATGGGTTAATCCTGCATGATGATATAAGTGCAGGTACACTTTCAATTCAGGCAGATCCTGCAACACTACAAGCGCATGATTCTAATACGAATAATCGCTATCGGTTAGCCATGAAAGATGTTCTTTCTGCTGCGGCAACATACGCGTATCTGTATTTTGGACAGAACCCCGATGCGCGGGAAGTTACCGTCTCTGCCAATATCCAGACCGATGGTTTTACCCCTGCCAGCGCAAACTCAGCAGACACGGCAGAGCCTGCTATGACTTTGGAAATTACCCGACCAGCTTTTCCTATTTCTTCGGATACCAAACCCGATTCATATTCCGCACAAACCATTGGCATGATTCTGGATGGCATAGACGCTTCAAAAATTACCATTGCCCCATGGCTGCGTTCCGCCCTGAAGGAAAGCAACTAACGTGTAAAGGCTGCTGCCTACAACAGATACGAATGCGCATATATAAAAGAGGCTGGTATCTATCAGCCTCTTTTTTTGTTATATCCACTTTCCCTTCCTTTTTTGTAGCAGCATATCCGTAATGTTTTCGCGCACTTATACTTCCACATCAGCTAACGCTAACAGTTCAGCCCTTACCGATCTGAACGCGGAAGAACGTTCACGCATTCTGGCCAAGGCTGCGCTTTTTAGCCCCCCATCAGCCACTTTATCCGATGGACGAAGAGATTTGGTTGGGCTTTCACGCGATGAACTCACGGATATTCTGATAGAAATTGGCGAAAAACCCTTCCGCACCAAGCAACTCTGGCACTGGATTTATCATCAGGGTGTGACAGATTTTTCGCGGATGAGCACAATCGCCAAGCCTCTTCAGCAAAAATTGGCTGAACGATTTATTATCGGACGCCCAGAAGCTGCAACGGTTCAAACATCATCGGATAGCACACGTAAATTTCTGTTCCGTTTTCGCGATGGGCAGGAAGCTGAAACCGTTTACATTCCTGATCGGCGTGAAGATCGGGGCGCTGTGTGCATTTCATCGCAAGTGGGATGCACTCTTTCCTGCACTTTTTGCCATACAGGCACGCAAAAGCTGGTGCGTAACCTCGGCGCGGCAGAAATTGTCAGCCAGTTCATGGCTGCGCGGGATTCCTACGGAGAATGGCCTAGCCCGAAAGGCGAAACCCCGCGCCTTCTCTCTACTATCGTGCTGATGGGCATGGGAGAGCCGCTCTATAATTATGAGAATGTTGCCAAAGCCATGAAAATTATCATGGATGGCGAAGGTATTGGGCTCTCCCGCCGACGTATCACACTTTCTACGTCCGGCGTTGTGCCTCTGATGGATCGGTGTGGTGATGAGCTGGGGATCAATCTGGCGGTCTCCCTACACGCAGTCCGGAATGACCTGCGTGATGAAATTGTGCCGCTCAATAGGAAATATCCAATTGAGGAAGTGCTGGCAGCTTGCAGGCGCTACCCCGCAGCCAGTAATGCCCGCCGCATTACATTCGAATATATTATGCTGCGTGGCGTGAATGACAGCGAAGCCGATGCACGTGAGTTAGTACGCCTGATTTCCGGCATTCCCGCAAAAGTTAACCTCATCCCCTTCAATCCGTGGCCCGGCAGCGCTTACAAACCTTCCACGCGTGAACAGCAGAACCGATTTGCAGAAATTGTTATGAATGCAGGATTTGCATCCCCAATCCGCACGCCCCGTGGTCGGGATATTCTGGCTGCCTGTGGGCAATTAAAAACGGCAAGTGAACGTGCACGCGTAGGTTCGACACCTGTTTCAGAGTAATTTTTCCACACAAACAGCCCTTAGTGGGTGAATGCACTCTGGTTACGCGCCTCCTGCAGTGATAGGAGGAAAGCCATAGTTACAGATTTATATATCAGGAGATCTGCCTCATGGGCCCGACTTCCGCCCGGAAAGACGTCAAAAAGGTTGTGCTGGCTTACTCCGGTGGCTTGGATACATCTGTTATCCTCCGCTGGCTCCAGAAGACCTATGGTTGCGAGGTTGTTACCTTTACGGCTGATCTGGGCCAGGGGGAAGAACTGGAGCCTGCCCGCAAAAAAGCGGAAATGTTTGGCGTAAAGGAAATCTTCGTTGAAGATTTACGCGAGACATTTGTGAAAGACTTTGTTTTTCCCATGTTCCGGGCCAACACCCTGTATGAAGGCCAGTATCTTCTGGGCACATCCATTGCGCGCCCTTTGATTGCTCAGCGCCAGATTGAAATTGCAGAAGCCGTTGGTGCAGATGCCGTGGCACATGGCGCAACGGGTAAAGGCAACGATCAGGTTCGCTTCGAGCTAGCATATTACGCCCTTAAGCCAGACATCACAGTTATTGCCCCTTGGCGGGAATGGGATCTGACATCCCGCACACGTCTGCTGGCCTTTGCTGAAGAAAATCAGATTCCGATTGCCAAAGACAAGCGTGGTGAAGCCCCCTTCTCTGTAGATGCTAACCTGCTGCATTCTTCTTCCGAAGGAAAAGTTCTGGAAGACCCTGCCGTTGCGCCAGAAGAAATTGTGTTCCAACGCACAATCTCTCCAGAAGCCGCGCCGGATAAGCCCACAGAAATCACCATGGATTTTGTAAGCGGTGACCCCGTTGCCATTAACGGCGTGGCTATGTCTCCAGCCACATTGCTGACACGTCTGAACGAGTTGGGTAAAGAAAACGGTATTGGCCGTTTGGATATGGTGGAAAACCGCTTTGTTGGCATGAAATCCCGCGGGATTTATGAAACACCCGGTGGCACCATCCTGCTTGCTGCGCATCGTAGCATGGAATCCATCACGCTGGATCGCGAAGCCATGCATCTTAAAGATAGCCTGATGCCGCGCTACGCTTCCATTCTGTATAATGGCCTCTGGTTCTCTCCAGAACGGCGGATGCTGCAAGCTCTTATCGATGCCTCCCAGCATTCTGTTACGGGGCGTGTTCGTCTCAAACTTTACAAAGGCAATGTTATCTGCGTTGGGCGTGAAAGCCCCAACAGCCTGTATGATGCGCGCATTGTAACGTTTGAAGATGATGAAGGCGCATATAACCAGCAGGATGCTCAAGGCTTTATTAAGCTAAATGCACTGCGCCTGCGCCTTGGTGCGCAGATCGGGCGTAAAGGTGGTGCCCTGTAAGGCACCCCTTTCCACCATCCATCAGAAGGTGTTGAAGAAGATCATGATCCGTCGCTTTTCTCTTATCCCCTGCATGCTTGCGGCCAGCTTGGCCGTATCTCTTACGGCCTGTGGTTCTCACAAGGAAGAACAGGAACTTACGCCTGCTCAGCAGATGGAAAAGCTGCGCTCTGCACCTGGCGTAACCGTTCTGAAAGATGGCTTGGCTTATAAAGTGCTGGAATCTGGCCCCAAGGATGGTGAACAACCACGCCCGGGTGATGGTATGATGCTTATTTATGAAGGGCGTCTGCCAGACGGCTCCATCTTTGATAGCTCAGACCAGCATGGTAGCGGTGCCTATATGCAGATGCCTCTTGCCGGCTTGATCCAGGGCTGGATGGAGGCTCTGCCCTTGATGCATGTGGGTGATACATGGATGCTGTATGTTCCGCCAGAACTTGGGTATGGGCATAAATCCATGGGCATTATTCCTTCAGATAGCCCGCTGATTTTCCGCATCCAGCTTTTGGGTGTGGAACACGCACACAATTCGCCCTGATATAAACCCTTATGATAATGCGGGTTCTTGGTTTCAAGAACCCGCTTGGGTTTTTGCCCATGTTTTCTTCACGCTTTGCGTATCGTCTTTTATGTGGCGGCATGTTGCTTTTGGTAGCGGCTTGTTCTCCTAAAAGCGGCTCCAGCCTTTACGGTACCAATTGTGGTATTTGCCATCATGGTGGCGATGGTATGCCCGGCGCTGTTCCGCCTCTTGTCAACCGCATTGACCATATTGCCAGCACCCCAGAAGGGCGCAAATATCTGGCCGATGTGCTTATGAATGGTGTAAGCGGGCCTATTAAGGCTCATGGGGCGGCTTATAGCGCAGAAATGCCCCCTTTCCGCTACCTTAAAGATGAAGAAGTTGCCGCTATTCTGACTTGGCTTTCTCAGCGCGGAAACCTAAAACCTGCCCCAACAATAAGCGCGGCAGACATTGCAACCGCACGGGCTGATAGGAAATCGGCCGGTAAAGTTGCAGACGAGCGGGAAGAACTGGATCGCATACATCCAATCCCATAATCTGTCCCTATAACATGCGGTGATATTTTTCTTATGCAGCGTATTTTTTCTGGTATTCAGCCTTCTGGTGTTCCCCAACTTGGTAATTATCTGGGGGCAATTCGAAACTGGGTTCATTTACAGGCAAACTATGAGTGCATTTTCTGCCTTGTAGATATGCATGCCATTACTGTGTGGCAGGACCCAGAAAAACTACGCGAACATACCTTAACACAAGCCGCTATCCTGCTTGCTGCGGGCATTGATGCTGATAAGCATATTCTCTTCAATCAGTCTGCTGTTTCTGCCCATGCGCGGCTGGCATGGATTTTTAATTGTGTTGCACGGATCGGCTGGCTGAACCGTATGACGCAATTTAAGGATAAAGCCGGAAAAGACCGAGAAAATCATTCGGCCGGTCTATATGTTTACCCCAACCTTATGGCTGCCGATATTTTAGCCTATAAAGCCACGCATGTTCCTGTAGGCGAAGACCAGAAGCAGCATCTGGAACTCACCAATGATATCGCCCAAAAATTTAACCATGATTACAAGGTAGAGTTTTTTCCGCAGGTAGCACCTCTTATTCCACCTACAGCCGCGCGCATCATGAGCTTGCGTGATGGCACCAAAAAGATGTCCAAATCCGACCCTTCTGCACAAAGCCGGATTGAATTAACGGACGATGCCGATGCGATTGCCTTAAAAATTCGCCGTGCAAAAACAGACTCAGCCCCCCTACCCGAAGATATTTCTGACCTTGCAGATCGCCCGGAAGCAAAAAATCTGGTTTCCATTTATGCTGCCTTGGCAGATATTCCTACCGAGCAGGTACTAAAAGAGCATGCAGGCCAAGGTTTTGGACCATTTAAAGCCGCACTGACAGAAATTGTTGTCAACGCTATTGCTCCTATCGGGCAAGAAACTACACGGCTTTTGCAAGATAAAAGCTATTTGCTGAATACTCTGCACTCTGGTGCACAACGCGCGCAAAGCATTGCGGAGCCTATTGTTTCTGAAGCTGAAAAACTTGTTGGTTTTCTCAAATAAACGCAATCTGACACTATGTTTTGCGTGCGGATGTTCGGGCATTTTCAATAATGCCCGGCGCCGCCAAAGCTACCAGAATAATTGCGACTATAAATAAAATATATTTTTTGCAATGCATGTAGCCTACAGCCCCTAAAATACCTCCTACAATAAAACAAAATACAATTTGCGCATGTAACCATAAGCGTTTTTTAATAACATCCAAATATTCATCATCAACATGATGATAAAAAGATTCAAGCCAATCTGATATTTCTATCCCAAGGTCTGTCAACATTCCGGTAACATGGGTGGTACGTACAACAGACCCCGAAATGCGCGTGACTGTGGCATTTTGTAGCCCCATGACAAAACTTAAAACCAACGTAGCGCCCCCATCTGGCACTCCCGCTTGGGCAAACCAAGCAGATTTTATACCTAAAGTTACAAGGATAGCTGCCTCTAAAACCAAACTGAAAGCATATACAGCGCCCCACCCTTTCCGACGCCCCATATTAACTAAAACGGTGCAGACAATGGCACCCAGAACAAAACTTGCAATTAAAGCAAAACATAAAAAGGCAGATCTAACATCCAAGGCATTGATTTTTAGAGCCAGACTAGACGCATTGCCTGTCATATTGGCGCAGTAATATCCAAACTGCAGAAAGCCAAGCACATTTACAGTTCCTGCCACCACAGCAAGAGAGCTGCCGAGTTGCCGGTTCATCTGAAAACTGCGCTGACTTTTTTCTCGCAAAAGCATGACTAAGAATTTCTCTGCTTTAATGATGCAAAGCAATGCCATTGCCCTGTTTTTTTACACTTTTTATATGAGAAGCCCCTTGCCAAATGTCTTGGAGGCAGATATTAAGCTCCCATAAACCGGGTGCGTAGCTCAGCGGTAGAGCATCGCCTTCACACGGCGGGGGTCACAGGTTCAATCCCTGTCGCACCCACCACGGTTTTTCCTCGTTTTCTGCGGGTTTTGGGCGAATTCTGGAACATTAACGTGTTCTATTCAGCTCCGTTTTGTTCCACTTAGAATCGGTAAATCGTTGCCAAAGTTGTGCAAAACTGGTGCATAATTCGCATCCTTGCACCCATCCCCAATCCGCATGAGATTCACGAGGTGATAAGCTGCTATCCCCTTCCTAATGTCTGAGCCCTCCCCTCGATCTCACGAGGAAAGTCGTTTCTGGGAACGCTCATCAGAAAAAAGCTGAGAGCTGCGACTAGACAGCAGCAGGTAATGCAGAGGGATATAGACGCCAAACCTTAGTCGCATGGCATATCCTATCGTAGGTTCAGCTTGGCCGTAATCAGAATGAGGAGTTCCATTTCGATCTGAACATGGCCTTTCAAGGGTTGGAATGGAATTTGCATACGATGACATGATTTTTACGGCAGAATGTAGCATCTCAACTGTTCATAATAAAAAAGCCCTCCAAAGTTGGAGGGCTTTCCTAATATAATTTAAATTACGAAACCGTTAGAAATTGAATTTATTTTCAATTTAGCAAGAATCAAACGGCTGTTGTCGCAACTTCTGGTTCAGGATTAAGCCGATACCCCCCTCCCTCTGTTACCAGCAAGGATGCATGAGCTGGATCTGGCTCAATCTTCTGGCGAAGGCGGTAAATATGCGTTTCCAGCGTATGTGTTGTTACCGCTGCATTATATCCCCACACCTCATTCAGCAAAACCTGCCGAGGCACTGGGCGCGTTCCTGCTCGATAAAGAAACTTGAGAATAGCCGTTTCTTTTTCCGTCAAACGAATGCGACGGTTTTTAGCCGGTTCCTGCAACAGTTTAGCAGATGGGCGGAACGTATATGGACCAATGGAAAACACTGCATCTTCACTGTTTTCAAACAGTCTGAGCTGCGCCCGCAATCTGGCCAGAAGTTCTGCAATACGGAAAGGCTTGGCAACGTAATCATTAGCTCCAGCATCAAGCCCTTTTACAATATCAGATTCGTCATCTGATCCTGTGAGCATGATAACGGGCATACGCAAGCCATCCTTGCGCAGTTCTGCACAAAAATCGCGCCCGTCTCCATCTGGTAGCGTTACGTCCAGCAGAATGGCATCACATCGCGCATCTGGTTCCTTCAGCTTCTGGCGGGCTTCGGCCAATGTTGCCGCCTCCAGAACCTGAAATTCCCCATCCAACTGCAACTGCTCTGCCAGTGTTCTGCGAATGACCTGATCGTCATCTACAACCAAAATTGGGCGCGCACCCGTCATGGAACATCGTCTCCTTATGTCAGCCCTCTGGCTCGGCTGCCTTGGCCTGCTTCCTGCACGATCACAAAACGAATCGTATCGAAACCACTTTCTGGCATGATACGTCAACCTCACGCGAAAGCCATAAAGCAGGGGTAAGATTGTTTATGATGATACACGTCTGGCCAACAGTAAACAGCAATATGGATGCACAACTGCATTGCAGACACAAAAGCATGAGCGCCATTATCGGCAAGAATGGCGTAACGCACCATAAGCACGAAGGGGATCTGGCAACACCGCTGGGAACCTTTCCTCTACGGCAAGTATTTTATCGGGCTGACCGGATTATAAAACCACAAGCAGCGCTGCCTGTTATCCCTTTAAACCCACAGGATGGATGGTGTGATGATCCATCATCATCCTCCTATAACCAGCACATCCAGCTACCCTCTTCTTTCCGCCATGAAATACTGTGGCGTGAAGATGCTGTATATGATCTGATTGTTGTGATTGGTTATAACGATTGCCCAGCAGAACCCGGCAAAGGTTCTGCCATTTTTATGCATCTGCAACGCCCTAACAAAACACCAACTGAAGGATGCGTTGCCCTAACAGAAGCAGACCTACGCTTTGTGCTGGCTGCAGGGGCTACAGAAATAACCATTCACCAGCCACGTTAAGCCGCATTGCCAGAAGCAGGCTTGGCTATTTGTTCCGGCGCAACCAACCCTATTGCTACGTATCCTGGTGTTAAAGTTGGTTGTGGCTCATCCTCTGCCGATACAATCGTGATGGCCGCATCTTTCTGAAGCACCAGAAACAACAGGAAATGGCTGCTTTCACTCAGCAGATAATCCTGATTAGCTTCGGTAACTTCTATCGCAACAAAATGCCAGCCTTGGCTCACCAGCGCTTCCAACACGGTAAAATTCCACGCAGGCTGCCCCAAAACCTTTCCGCGCGCTTCCCGGCTAAACCCGCGGTACTGATCCAGCCGCGCAATGCCGGGGCTGACCTGATAAACTCTCTGCCGCCCGAAATGGGGAGCCAGATGTGCACAGACCAGCCCATTGTAAATGGCATCTGGCGTAGCTGAAATAAGATAATCAGCCGGGCGCTCCTCCAAATTTTCTGTGCCTTCTTCCGATAAAACTTCAGCACATAAAACAGGCACACCAGCAAGCTCGGCTGGGCGTAAATCACCCAAAGAACTATCCACCAGCAACACAGGTGTGCCTACGGCGTGCACTGCCATAGCCAACTGTGTGGACCAATCATTGGCCCCCACAATAGCCAGCGCGGGTTGATTGGAAAGCGTAAGATGCAACCGGCGACCTAGTGGAATAAGGGAAAAACCATGCAAAATCATGGTGGAGGCAATAACGGCAAAAACAGCCGGCATAACCTGAGAAGCCCCAGGGTAACCTGCATCCTGCAATCGTATCCCAGCGGCGCCTGCAACTGCCGCCGCCACAATCCCACGCGGTGCAATCCACCCCATAAATAACCGTTCGGCCCGGCTTAGGCTGGAACCTATGGTAGCCAACCAAATACCCAAAGGCCTGACCACAAACAGCACTGCTAGCGTTAAAGCCCCAATAGACCATGACAAACCAGCAAGCTCACTTCGTGTCAGATCGGCTGTAAGCATAATGAACAGGATGGAGACAATGAGCACCACCAGCGCTTCTTTCATCCGCTGGATTTCCGCCATACCGGGAATACGCAGATTAACCAAAGCCATGCCGAACACGGTAGAGGCAATTAGCCCAGCCCCATCCATGGTTAAAGTGCCGATAACGTAAAGAATCAGCGCAAGGCTAAGCAGTATCGGCATTTTCAGAAGATCGGGCATTAAATCCCGTATGCACAGCCACCGCACAAACCATGCCGCACCAATGCCAAGCGCAATCATCAATGTAGCGCTCATCAGCATATGCGGGATGATAGATACAAAAAATGTGCCAGACCCCTCACCCGGCTGCATAAGCAACACTTCCAGCACTAACGTGGCCAGAATAGCACCTACGGGGTCATTCAAAATAGCTTCCCACCGCAGAAAGGCTGCAATGCGCGGTTTCAGCTTGGCATGGCGTAACAGGGGCAAAACAACCGTTGGGCCGGTAACCACAATAATGGCGCCAAACAAAAAGGCTGGGCCCCAGCCCATACGCCCAACATAATGGGCGGCAATGCTGCCTAAAATTAAATTGATCGGCAATGCCACCAGCGTAAGGCGCAAAACGCCCTCACCGGCTTCTTTTAACTGACGAAAATCTAATGCAAGGCCGCCTTCAAACACGATAAGCGCCACCGCCAAAGAAACCATTTGGTGGAAAGCGCTACCTGCAACCTCTGAGGGATGCATGATTTGCAACCCCGGCCCCAAAAGCAGCCCCAGAGAAAAAAGCAGAACAATGGCAGGTAACCTGAACCGCCAAGCCGCCCATTGTGCCAGCATACCGCCGCCCAGCACGAGAAAAACAAAAAGAATTACGCTTTCAGTCATGCTAGGCCATTTATCTTATTGGTCTGTAGAACCTGATGAATCAGGCATCAGTATTATGCGTAAGACCAATAAGATGAACAGTTAAAAATGTTTTCCTATTCTATACCTGCCTCAGCTTCTGGCGCGGCACGTTCCATTACGGCGGCAAAAAAGCCATCTGTTCCATCCCGCAGAGGGCTTAAACTGATGGAGCTTTCCTGACGCAAGGCCTGCGGCATTTCTGGGCTACCTGAAGGAACAAGCCTGAAATCAGGATGGCGTGCCAAAAATGCTGTAACCTGATCCATGTTTTCTGCGCGTAGCAAAGAACAGGTTGCATACACCATGCGCCCTCCGGCCCGAACAAGTGCTGCCGCCCGGTCCATAATGGCAGCCTGCTTTTCCAACAGCTCTGTCAGATCCTGTTCCGTAGTGCGGAAACGTGCATCTGGATTCCGGCGCCATGTGCCCGTTCCACTACATGGTGCATCCACCAATACCCGATCGAATGATCCAGCCCGACGTTTGGCCCATTTATCTCCCGGCACAAGCAAGTGCCGTTCAACATTATGCACGCCTGCACGCCGCAAGCGTTTAACTGCACCTTCTAACCGAGGCGCAGAAACATCGCATGCAACAATATGGCCTTTGTTTTCCATCATCATGGCCATAGCAAGCGTTTTACCGCCCGCACCTGCGCAATAATCCAACACACGCATCTGGGGTTCAACGCCACTTATGGCAGCAACAAGCTGGCTGCCTTCATCCTGAATTTCCACCAGCCCATCACGGAATGCCACACTTGTTGTAACTGGCAAACGTGCAGGTAAACGCAGCCCCCACGGAGAAAGCGGTGTAGGTTCAGCATGCAGGCCTTCACATGCCAGACTACGTTGTGCCTCCTTACGGGGGCCACGCAGAATATTCACCCGCAAATCCAGAGGCGCTGGGGTGGACATAGCTGCAAGCTCTTCTTCCAGCTTATCGCCAAACGTTGCTTCCAGATGGGGCAACAGCCAATCCGGCAGTTCCAGCCGAACAGCACGAGGCATTTCCGGGTTATCCAGAGTTTTGCCCGCAAGCGGCGTAAGGGTTGAAAGTTCCCCACGCGTCAACGCCCCTGCGGCAAAGCGCCCCTGCTCAAACATTTCCTCTACTTCTGCAAGAGAGAAACCATCGAACAACAGACGCGCTCCGGCCCGGAGCCGAGCAGACGCCACCTGCCCTTTTTGCTCCAACCACCAACCAAGCCGACGCCACGCCCGCATAACATCCCATACAAGGCCGGATATGGCTCTGCGGTCTCCACCGCCCATATAGCGCCGCTCTCTAAAAAAGCTGTTGGCGACAGCATCGGCGGGTTTGCGCGGGGCGGCTTCCATTGCTGCAAGCAGATCAATAGCGGCCGCAAGCCTGGCTGAAGGTGTCATATGTGGTTATCAATCCCGACGGTAATTAGGAGCTTCACGCGTGATGGAAACATCATGCACATGGCTTTCACGCAGGCCCGCACCGGTAATACGGCGGAACTGAGCACCTTCTTGCAGTTCCTTCAGCACGCGGGAACCTGTATAGCCCATACCGGCTTTAAGGCCGCCCACCAGCTGATGAATAACCGCAGCCATGCTGCCTTTGTAAGGCACGCGGCCTTCAATGCCTTCTGGCACCAGCTTAAGCGCATCTTTGACTTCCTGCTGGAAATACCGATCAGCCGAGCCACGCGCCATGGCGCCAAGACTGCCCATGCCACGGTAGGATTTGTAAGAACGCCCCTGATAAAGGAACACCTCGCCCGGCGCTTCTTCCGTGCCAGCAAGCAATGACCCTACCATGACCACATCAGCACCAGCACCAATGGCCTTTACGATATCGCCCGATGTACGAATGCCGCCATCTGCAATGCAGGGAATACCTTTTTCCTTACATGCCAGAGAGGTTTCAAGCACGGCAGAGAACTGAGGTACACCTACGCCAGCCACAATACGTGTGGTGCAGATGGAACCCGGGCCAATACCGATTTTCACGCAGTCTGCACCAGCTTCAATCAGGGCATGTGCAGCTTCTGGCGTGGCAACGTTACCAGCCACGATCTGCACATTGGCATCAAAGGCTTTCAGGCGTTCAACCGCCCCCAAAACACCGGCAGAATGGCCATGCGCTGTATCTACCACCAACACATCCACGCCTGCTTCAATCAGCATCTTGGCGCGGCTAAAGCCGTCTTCACCCACTCCGGTTGCAGCCGCACAGCGCAGGCGGCCCAAGCTATCCTTGATAGCCAGCGGATGGGCTACAGCCTTATCCATGTCTTTAACAGTGATGATACCTACGCAACGGTCTGCATCATCAACCACCAGCAGTTTTTCAATCCGGTGTTTGTGCAGCAACTGGCGGGCCGTATCTGCATCCACACCATTTTTAACCGTGATCAGCCGATCTTTGGTCATCAACTCAGAAACGGGCTGGTTGGGATCTACGGCAAAGCGGGCATCACGGTTGGTAAGAATACCCACCAGCTTCTGCGTGCCGGGTTCCACCACAGGAAGGCCACTAATGCCGTGGCGGTGCATGATATCACGCACTTCGGCCAATGTCTGATCCGGGCCAACTGTTACCGGGTTCACTACCATGCCAGATTCAAAGCGCTTAACGCGACGAACCTGCTCGGCCTGTTCTTCTGGCTGCAGGTTTTTATGGATCACGCCAAGGCCGCCTTGCTGGGCCATGGCAATAGCCATCTGGTCTTCCGTAACCGTATCCATCGCGGCGGAAACCAGCGGAATATTCAGTTCAATAGAGCGTGTGAGATGCGTGCGAACGGTTGTCTGGCTGGGCACAACGTCAGATGCAGCCGGCACAACCAGCACATCGTCAAACGCCAGAGCTTCCGTAACACGGCTATAGGGAGAAGAGGTCATGCTGCGGGCACCCTTGCTGAAATACAAAAAGGCAGGTTACCCTGAAGCATACGCTACGCCGCAGGTCACCCGACCATTGGCGCTCCCTCTTATGATGATGCACGCATAAACGCAAGCATTACACGCACCTTCTGTCTGTTTTTTTAACGTAAATGCAAAAAAGCAGAGGAGGAAAGTTTGAAAGACACCCGCATACAGGCCATAACACGGGAGATGAAACGTGTTCTTCCTTTCCTGTGGGGTTTTATGCTGGCCCCTGCTGCTGCACATGCAGTGGAAACTCCACATACAGGAGGCACGCTGCGCATTCTGGTTTCCAGCGCAGCGGGCACACTTGATCCACAGATATCCTATATTGGCTTAACCAAGTTTTTTGAAACGCCTGTTTACGATACGCTTTTAACCTACCCCAAATTTGCAGGAACAGGCGCGCAACCCGTTATTCCCAATCTGGCAGAAAACGTGCCCCAGCCAGAAGATAACGGGCTGACCTATAGGCTCACCTTGCGCAAAGGTATTCACTTCTCCAACGGGCAACTTTTAACCGTGGCGGATGTGGCGGCTTCTTTCCGGCGTATTTTTGCTGCTGGCAGCCCGACTGCTGGGCCGTATTACAGCGCAATCAAAGGGGCTGATGCCTGCCTGAAAGACACAGCCCATTGCACTTTAGCCGAGGGCATTAAAACAGACGCAACGGCAAACACCATTACATTTCATCTCAGCCACCCGGACCCGGAATTTCTGGAACATCTGGCGTGGGTTCATGCAGCTATTTTGCCAGCGAGCACGCCCACGCATGATATGGGTAATACAGCCCCTCCGGGTACGGGGCCTTACCAAATTACAGATTACAACCCCACAACGCACATGCGTTTTGAGCGGAATCCATACTTTCATGAATGGTCGCATAATGCGCAGCCTGCGGGCTTTCCTGACCACGTAGAAGTAACATTCGGATTGGAGCCAGAAGCCGCTGTAACCGCGGTAGAAAATGGCCAAGCTGATCTAATGTATGAAAACGTTCCACTAGACCGCTTGGGTGAGGTCGGCAGTAAATATGCAGGCCAAGTGCATATCTTTACCCCTCTGTTGTATTACTACGCGACGTTAAATGTAAATGAACCGCCGTTTACATCCCTCAAGGTGCGGCAGGCACTTAATTACGCGGTAAACCGTCATGCTATGGTGATTTACGATGGCGGCAGTGCTGTTGCATCTCCGCAGTGCCAGCTTCTGCCAGAAGGCACTCCGGGGTATGAACGCTTTTGCTCCTATACCGCTGGCGCATCCCCTCAAAACCCTGCACCAGAATGGGCCAAACCGGATATGGAAAAAGCCCGTCAGCTTGTGCAGGAAAGTGGCACCAAGGGTATGCGGGTAACTATTGTAACCCCATCTGGCGGTAAATCAGACAATACTGCACTAGATTTGCGCAGTGTATTGGAAAATCTGGGGTACAAGGCTTCAGTTCACAGTATCAGCCCGGCCATCCATTTCACGTTTGTGCAGAACTCAGACAACCATGTGCAGATTTCCATTGGTGGGTGGAGTGCAGATTACCCATCGGCTGCCAGCTTTCTGGACACGTTGTTTGCGTGCTCCAATTTTCATCCCCATTCCGATAATTCACCCAATATGTCCGGCTTTTGTGATCCGCATATTGACGACATGATGCACCACGCTGCTCAGCTTGCCTTAACAGATCGCACAGCCAGCAATGCGGCATGGGCTCAGGTTGATAAAGCCCTGATGGCACAGGCCCCTGCCGTACCTTTTGTACAAACCAAAAGGGTTGTGCTGGTTTCTAAACGCACACGAAATATAATTATTACGCTTAATGATGAAATCCTGCTTTCTCAGCTACAGGCTCCATGACTGATCTCGCCCCCACTTTTGCGCAAGATACCAAACCACCCGGCCCTTGGCGGATGGCGTTGCGGTCCCTACGCCATAATCGCTCTGCACTGTTTTCTTTTGCCGTTTTGGTATTTCTGGCTGTAGCCAGCCTGCTTGCGCCTTATTACGCACGCTATGTTGCACATACAGATCCGTTCGTTTCCAACGTAGCAGGTGCCATCACGGTGGGTGGGCAGGAAGTGGATATCATGCAACCCAATGATAACCCATTGCACCTTGGCCTTAGCCCCATTGGCCCCACATGGCATGGAACTTACATGCTGGGGGCGGATAGCCAGGGGCGTGATGTTGCAGCACGGTTACTTTATGGCGGACGGAACTCTTTGCTGATTTCGTTCTGCTCTGCCGTTCTATGCCTTGTAATGGCTGCTGCTGTCGGAATAACTGCTGGTTTTTGCGGTGGCATTATAGATACCGTTCTCTCCCGCATGATGGATATTATGTGGTCTGTTCCCGTATATCTGTTTGCTATTTCTCTTTCCATTGTCACGGTAAGTGATGGGCTGCATCTGGGCCCGTTTGTTATTGAATCTGATAACCTGCTTTTACCTATCTGCATTATCGCGCTGGTTTATGTGCCTTATGCTGCACGCCCTATTAGGGGACGGGTTATGGCATTGCGGGAAGCTGAGTTTGTTATGGCCGCACGCTGCCTTGGCGTACCCCGCTGGCGTATTGTGCTGCAAGATATTCTCCCCAACGTCACCTCCACCCTTGTTGTTCTTGGGCCACTTATCATGGCCATGTCCTTGCTGGCTGAAAGCGCACTCTCGTTTTTGTCCATTGGGGTGCAGGCCCCTGCGGCATCTTGGGGTACGCTTATTCAAGATGGTGAAGGATTGATTTATACACGCCCCATGGTGGCCATTGCCCCGGGCTTGGCCATTATAGCTGTAGTACTGGCCCTGAACATTCTAGGCGATGGCCTGCGAGATGCGCTGGATGTGCGTGATGCCAGCCACCGCGAACAATAGGAGGCCCACCGCATGTTGATGGCCGCCCTCCGCCGAGTGGGACAAACAGTTTTCGTGCTGTTTGGTATTTCCGCATTAGTATTTGCTGTATTTTTTGCCACACCGGGCGCAGACCCTACAGCTAGGATTGCTGGCAAAAACGCATCGCCTCAGACCATGCAGAAAGTGCGGCAGGAATACGGGTTTGATCGCCCCTTACCCGTTCAATATGCCATCATGATGAAAAAGCTGTTCATCACACAAGATTTGGCCTCTTACGCAGATAGAGGCGAACTGGTGGTGCCCGAAATTGCACGCGCGGCCCCGGTTACAGTTTCCTTAGTATGTGGTGCGGCCATTATCTGGGTTGTCGTTTCCATTGTCATGGGCACTCTGGCTGCCGCCCTTAAAGGCTCATGGATTGACCGCACGCTAATGATGCTGGGGTTAATTGGCATTTCCATACCCGTTTTCTGGCTTGGGCAAGTCGCAAACCTGATAACGCAGAACCGCTACCACGATACCTGGCTTTTTTCATGGGTACCGGCTCTGGGCTATGTGCCGCTTACACAAAACCCTTGGGGCTGGTTCAAAGCCTTGGTTATTCCATGGGTTGTGCTGGCGGTTTTATTTATTGGTGTTTATAGCCGCGTGCTGCGGGCAGACCTTGTTGCGCTATCTGGAGAAGATTTTATACGCACGGCCCGCGCCAAAGGACTTTCTCCTTCTCGTATTCTTATCCGGCACGGACTGCGCACGGCTATGGTTACCTTTGTATCTCTGTTCGGTATGGATTTTGCTCAGTTGGTCGGAGGGGGCGCTTTGTTGACCGAAGTGGTTTTCGGCCTGCCTGGAGTTGGTCGCCTCACCTATCAGGCCCTTACCAATCTGGATCTGCCTCTTATTATGGCCACCGTTATGTATTCTGCCGTATTTGTTGTGCTGGCAAATGCGGCGGTTGATATGATCTACCTTCTGCTTGACCCGCGAGTGCGCGATGCCCGCTAACATGCCCCCCCACGCCCTGCTGGATGTGCGAGACCTACGGGTAAGTTTTCCGGCCCGTGGGAAGATGATTCCGATTGTAGATGGTGTTTCCTTCACCCTAAACCATCAAGATATTCTAGGGCTGGTGGGGGAATCTGGATCAGGTAAATCTGTCACGGCTTTAGCACTTATGGGGCTGATTGATGCTCCGGGCGTGCAGGTAACGGGTTCTGTCTGCTTCCGGGGGCAGGAACTGATAGGAATGCCGCCAAAAAAGCTACGGCGCCTACGTGGCAAAGAAATTGCCATGATCTTTCAGGACCCCATGACAGCCTTTACACCAGTTTACACAATAGGCTGGCAAATTGATGAGCAAATACGGACCCATGAACGTGTTTCGCGCAAACAGGCCCGCACCCGCACAGTGAAACTGTTGGGTGATATGGGCGTGCCAGACCCAGAGCGCACAGCCAACCGCTACCCACACCAATTGTCTGGGGGCTTACGCCAGCGCGCCATGATTGCCATGGCCCTTTCATGCAACCCATCTCTCCTGATTGCAGACGAACCCACAACCGCGTTGGATGTAACCGTACAGGCACAGATACTGGAGCTGATACGCAGCTTGCGAGATACGCACCACTCATCCGTTTTACTGATTACGCATGATATGGGCGTAGTGGCAGAAACCTGCGATAACAGCATGGTGCTCTATTCTGGCCGTGTTGCAGAATATGGGCCAACATCTGCCCTATTTGCATCCCCCGCTCACCCATATACAGCCGGGCTTCTAGCCTCCATCCCGCCATTGGATGGGCCAAGACCATTACGTTTACCAGCCATTGCGGGTTCCCCTCCGCTTCCGCAAAACCGCCCGGCAGGATGTGCTTTTTCACCACGTTGCCAATACGCACATACAGCCTGCACAATAGCATTGCCACCTTACGTTCAAACAGGGCCGAACCATTTTGCCGCTTGCGTTCTCCCGCAAGAAGGAAAATCTTTGCCACCACGCCTGAGTGATGCACTTGCACAGGAACACCTCCGGCCATGAAAGCGTCCCAAGCCCCTTCGCCCATTTTGGATGTCCGCGATCTGTACAAAACATACCGCCTTCCCCGCGGGCAGGAACTCAAGGCTGTAGATGGCGTTTCCTTTTTCGTTATGCCGGGGGAAGTGCTGGGCGTTGTGGGTGAATCTGGGTGCGGGAAATCATCCCTAGGGCGTTGTCTGCTCAAACTGATGCCGGCTACAAGTGGCCAGATTGTATTTGAAGGGCATGATATCACGCATCTATCTGAACGCACCTTGCGTCCCTTACGCCAGCGTATGCAGATGGTTTTTCAGGATTCCTACGCCAGTCTAAACCCGCGCCGAAGAATAGGAGACTTACTAGCCGAACCTCTTAAAGTTCATCCTAATGCCCAAGGCCGCAAGCGTTCCTCCACCGAAATTACGGCGCGCTTACACGAACTGATGGAACTTGTCAGCCTGCCTATTACAGCATTGGCACGATATCCACATGAATTTTCTGGCGGGCAACGCCAACGTATTAACATTGCGCGTGCATTAGCTCTGTCCCCTCAATTGATTATTGCGGATGAGCCTGTTTCTGCCCTGGATGTTTCTGTTCAGGCCCAAATCATCAATCTGTTTGCTGACTTACAAAAACAACTTGGCCTTACCTACGTATTTGTAGCGCATGATCTGGCTGTTGTGCGCCAGATATCAAACCGGGTAGCTGTCATGTATCTGGGCCGCATTGTAGAAATTGGTGATACCGATAGCGTGCTACACACCCCCGCCCACCCCTATACAGCCGCTCTTACTGCTGCCATTCCGCGGCCTGTTACAGGGCTAGCACGCCCTGTGCCTTTGCAAGGGGATGTTCCCAGCCCCATTAACCGCCCGAGTGGTTGCCGTTTTCATACACGCTGCCCCTACGTACAAACACGCTGCAAGCAGGAAGACCCAGCTTTACGCTCCATCCATCACGATAGGCATGAAGTGGCCTGCCATTTTCCGTTATGATCCGCTGCGGCCGCACCTCATTTCAACAGATAAAGCTATGTTTACCTTTTCCACTGCTGAATATATTTCATCCTGCAAAATATGCGCCATTTCTTTGAAAGAGTTATTTCGTATCAGTCTCAGCCCCTGCCCTGCCCACAAAGACATATTCTCAGCGTTTCCATCTCGCGCGGCCTTCTTACGTAACGCTTGGGTTAAGGCATTCTGGACAGGATAAGGAAACGGCTGGGAACTTCCATATTCTTCAATAAATTGATTACATATACCACGCGCCAACCTACCTGAAAAAACATTCGTCAATACGGTGCTTTCGGCTGGCAAATGCTGTTCAAGCGCTTTTCTATACGCTGGGGCCAACGCTGTATCTGAACAACCCAAAAATGCTGTGCCCATTTGCACGGCTTCGGCACCCAAGCTTATAGCCGCTACTATGCCTTCTCCATCCATGATACCTCCTGCGGCAATAACTGGAATTGAGATATCCTTTACAATTTCCCGGACAAGAGGAAGCAATCCTACGCCATTTCCTCCATCAGAGAGAAAGCTTCCGCGGTGCCCACCCGCTTCTATACCTTGAGCACACACAGCATCTGCCCCAACGTCTGCCCATGCGCGCGCCTCTGCACTGGTTGTAGCTGTGCCACATACAAAAATACCTTGAGCATGCAGCATGGAAACCTGTTCCTGTGTAAGAATACCAAACGTAAAACTTGCAACTGGCGGTTTGGCGTGAAGCAGAACTTCAAACTGTTCCTGAAATGATGGAGCATATTGATTGGGTAATATAAAATCCAATTCCAGTTTTTCATAAACATGACGCAAAAACAGAGTATCTTGTGGATCAGGATAATAACTGGGCAGATGGTCAATAATAAAAAGGTTAACGTTAAAAACTGATGTTGTTTCAGATTTAATCTGGCGAAGAGAAGCCTCAATTTCCTCTGGAGACATCATGCCAGCACCAAGAGAGCCTAAAAAACCTGCATTACTGGCAGCAATAACCATTTCAGCATTACTTATGCCAGCCATAGGAGCCTGAATAACTGGCAAGGCAAGCTCTAACTTTTCGACCAAAGTATGATGCGGCATGTGCTAGCCTTTCTATGTTTTTGCTGTTTAGCACTTTATTTACAAAACCCATTCTCCACGATCTTCATGCAATCGTCACAGTTATAAATGTGAAATGCAGGTAAATTATACGCCAGTATGACGATTGATGTGGGAATAAGTCACTATGCGTTTTCGTAACGCCGTTTTTTATGCCGTAAGTCTTTCCTTAGCGCACACCTTCTTTGGATATACCGCACAGGCACAACAGTTTACCCTACCTGATGGGCGTGCATTCTTGCCGCCACCTCCGCGGGCCGAAGAACCTGCACAACAGGCAGACTTACGGGCTTTTGAAAAAACGCGGGGGCTGAAAGATAAGGCGCGCTGGAAATTGGCCCAGAATGACGCCAACCTGAACCCAGACCATGTTATCAAGGATTTTTCATGCGCTGCCGGATTTAATCTGGATCCAGCCAAACTTCCCGCACTGGTCGATCTTCTTACATCGCTTGCGCAGCCCGTAGAGCAAGATGTTTCAAACGAAAAAGACTTCTGGAAACGGCGCAGGCCTTTTGTTGGAACAGATAAAGACATCTGCACCGCGCATTCAGATGGGCTTGATCATAGCTATGCCTACCCATCTGGCCATACAACCTGGGGTTGGCTTACGGCGTCCATTCTTGCCAGCGCTCTGCCTGATCGTGCAACGCAAATCATGCAACGCGGCCGTATATTTGGTGAAAGCCGTATTGTTTGTGGCGTGCATTGGAAAAGCGACGTGCAAGCTGGCTATATGAACGGAAGCGCCATGTTTGCAACACTTCAAGAACAGCCCGCTTTTACCCAGAAAATGGCAAAAGTTCGCCAGGAACTCCTTGCCTTGCGTAATGCTAAAACAGAACCAGACACAAAAACTTGCGCAGTAGAGCAGCAAGCCGCGCAAGATATTTTTTAATAATTGATATTTCTGATTCTGGGGTTTGGATATTCATGAGTTGCCGGTTATCTGCGTTGCCTGCCCTGCGGCTGTTTACGCTGGCAGGTTACGCACAACAGGCTTTGCCAACCGCTTTTAAAGCACCGGCTCCGCTTATCGGCTTGCATGGCTTGTGGGGCTCTCGCCTATCCGATCTGGTAGCATATGAATGCACCAAACCTGCAAACTGCTTTGGCATGAACCCAGAGAAGAAGAAATTGGCATGCTTCAGGCTCTTTCCCTGCAAGCACGCGCTGGCCGCGTTGATATGAACCGTATTCTTGTTTTACGCGCTGGCAGCAATTTTGACATACCTCCACCCGGACAGACGACTGCAAACCTACTTAAGGCCGAAACTGAAGAATCTGGTTTTTCTGGTTTTCTACCTGCTCTGGATGCTGCGTATCTGGCAGGAAGTGTGGTTGTAAAAGAAATTGCAACACACTGGGCTCATTACGAAAACACCATTCCCTCTCATTAGACGTTTTTACGTATCTGACAGGATCGAAACATGACGACACGTCGTAATTTTCTGAAATATGCGTTCCTTTCCGGGGCTGCGGGTTCTGCTGGCATGTTGCCTTCTGCCATTAGCCGCGCATTTGCTATTTCCCCCGATCCAGGAACGACATATCAGGATGCAGAACATATTGTTATCTTGATGCAGGAAAACCGTTCGTTCGATCATTTATATGGTACATTACAAGGTGTACGTGGGTTTAACGACCCTCGCGCCATACGCCAGCCCAACGGTAACCCGGTATTTGTGCAATCCAGCACAGAAGGGCAAACCTACGTGCCTTGGCGCCTGAATATTCATGACACACGCATTACATGGATGGGCTCTATTCCTCATTCACGAGAAAGCCAGGTTGATGCGTGGAACAACGGGCATCATGATCGATGGGTAGACGTCAAAAAGTCACATTACAAGAAATACGAACACTACCCCATGACTATGGGATATTATACACGAGAAGACCTCCCGTTTTATTATGCATTGGCAGATGCTTTTACTGTTTGTGACCAAAATTACTGCGGTGTGATGACAAGCACTTGCCCGAACCGTTTGGTGTTCTGGACAGGTACTGTGCGTAATAAACAAAGCACTGACTCCACAGTTTATATGCGCAACCCAGAAATTCTTAAATCTGGCCTAACATGGACAACCTTTCCTGAAAGATTGGAACAGATTGGCATTTCATGGAAAGTATATCAAAATGAAACCGATCAGGTTGGCGGTCTGGATGAAAAAGAACGCGCATGGCTTTCTAACTTTGCACTTAATATTTTAGAATGCTTTGAAAATTATAATACATCTGCAAACCCCAGATTTCATGAATGGGTAGATGAGCGTATAAAAGCCTGCTCCAAACATATTGAAAAACTTCAGGCCGAAGAAAGACTTGTTTCAGAAAAACATCAGGAACAGTTAGCTGAAGCCAATACCTTGCTGGCTGTTCTAAAACGCCGCCGCGATACTGCTACAAAAACAGTAGAACAGCTTACTTCGGCAGAACGTAGCTTGTTTGAACGCGCTTTTGTAACTAACAAAGCAGACAAAAATTACCGGACACTTGAAACACTCACTTTTTCAGATGGTTCCAATACACGCCATATGAATGTTCCCAAGGGAGATGTCCTGTATCAATTCCGCAAGGATGTACAGAACGGCAAACTCCCCACTGTTTCATGGTTAGCTGCACCGGAACATTTTTCTGATCACCCAGCCTCGCCTTGGTATGGTGCATGGTTTGTATCAGAAGTTATGGATATTCTTACCGAAAATCCGGAAATCTGGAAAAAAACCATTTTCATCATGACTTACGATGAAAATGATGGCTACTTTGACCATTGCTGCTCCTTCACGGCACCAGACCCTAAACGCCCGGAAACAGGCAAATCCTCCGCCAGCATAGGGCCTGATGGTCTAGAATATACTTACGCCAAAGATGAAGAAATTATGGGCGTGCCTCCTGCATTAGCACGTAGTGGCCCAATTGGTCTGGGCTTTCGGGTTCCCATGATTATTGCATCTCCGTGGAGCCGTGGAGGCTGGGTGAATTCTCAGCTGTTCGAGCATAGCTCTACGCTTCAGTTTCTTGAAAAGTTTATTGAAGGTAAGTTTGGTAAAAAGGTTACCGAAACCAATATTTCTCCATGGCGCCGTGCCATTAGTGGGGATTTAACATCATGCTTCCGCCCTTATGATGGCACGGTTCCACAACTTCCATTTATTGAAAGAGATAAACATCTAGAAATTATCGAAGATGCACGCTACCGGCCTATGCCCAGTGGATTTAAATCTCTCGAAGAAGCAGACATTACGCTGCTGAAAAACGATCCCCTCCAACTACAGCACTATGTAAAACAAGAACCAGGCACACGGCCAGCCTGCGCCCTACCCTATGAACTGTACTGTGATGGCGGCCTAAGCGCAGATGGACAAACCATATCCCTGCATCTGCAAGCAGGTACAAAGGTACACAAGCACCTTTCATCTGGTGTCCCTTTTAATGTGTACACCCACAACATGCGGCAAGAAAGCGGTATGCGATCCAGCACCTATGCTGTAGCTGCTGGAGATAACATAACGGTAAATATTGATAGCCGTTTATCTGAAAGCAATCTTTACGATGTATCTGTTCACGCACCCAATGGCTTCTACCGCAAATTTACTGGGCGCAAGCATGGCATAAAACTTTTAGCTGAATGTAAATATATGCCTTCGAGCAAGGAAAGCATGCTTCTTTGCCTAAAAAACATGGGACATGATACATTGGAAATCCACTGCAATAGACTAGGGCGCGCAGCTTTACATATCCTGCACATTCCTGCCCAAGGCAATGTCAGGCAGGTTATACCTCTTGCTCAATCCAACATGTGGTATAATTTAACACTGACAGCACCCAAAGAACCTGAATTTTCTTATGTTTTTGCAGGCCATCTCGACAATGGGAACCATAGTATTACGGATCCAGAAATGGGCCTCATAAAATAAATACAAGTTATTATTCTATACAGGATAAAACACTGGGCGTTTACATGCTGATTTATGTAAACGCCCAGAATATTAAAAATAAACTAATGTATTTTATTTTATAAACTTTTGAATTCTTATAAATTTCTCTAATCATAAATATAGAATTTCTTATTCTCGCAATTTACTGATCAACAGTGAAATACAGATCATAAACAGCCTGATTGAATGAGCGTTTTTGGCTTTTGTATATGAACAGATGAATCATGATGCAAGAATGGCCCGCGCCCTAAGGTGCAAACGTATCGTGCCATTTCCTGTCCGCAGTTCTAAAGCGCTAGGAAACACATAGTTCTTCAATTTGAGCTGTTCCTGAGCAGAGAGGCCGCCATCTCCACCAGCATAAGCAAGAAGGCTATTTTTGGTCTCACTGTTCAGCAACCGTGACCTCTGAATACCAAGCCACCAAGGTCGCTGACAATGGTAAGCAGAGCCGTTGAAACAATACTCTGATCAAGCATGCAGCCATTGTGCGGCTGGTAACATAATGCAGTATCAATACCTACTGCATTATGTCTTGGTCTCTTTATTATGCACTCACATCCTTAACAGATGCATCTGCCTGCCCTTGCACCCAATAACCAGATGCCTTGATCCATTGTGTGGCAATACCGCGTTTTTCAAGCAAATATTGGCGCACTGTTTTTGCAACACGGGCTTCTGCCCCAACCCAAATAAATGTGTGTTCTGAAATATCCATGCCGGATAGAGCAGACACAATACCTTGTGCATCATCAGCTTTATCCAAAGGACGATGAACCCAATGCGCTGTATGCTGTGCAGATGTTTCGAATATCTGCTCGTCTTCTTGCCCTGGCACAGCAACGATTGTTGTCACATGGCTTTGAGCGGGAAGCTCCTCCACCCTACGGCCAATGGCTGGCAAGGCTGTCTCATCCCCAATCAGTAACCAGTGCGCGATATTGCCAGAAATAATCTGAGATCCTTTTGGGCCGCCAATATCTAGATGATCACCAACCTTTGCAGCCCGTGCCCATGCGGCAGCAGGTCCACCTTCGTGATTCACAAAATCCAGCACCAGCGTACCTGCTGCTGGATTATATTTGCGCGGAGTGTAATCCCGACGGACAGGCGCACCATCCAAACCAGGAATGAATATTTTGATATGATCATCTGGAGAGGAACTTACAAAACCCGCTAGATCCGAACCTGCAAGACTTATCCTTATCATATGCGGTGTTAACCGCTCCACCTTTACAACTTCTAAAGAGCGACGATGCAATTCATGCCGCACACGATGGATTTCTGGCACATCGCAAGCACCAGAAACAACATTCTGGGTTGTCATTTATTTATCCTATTGCTTACTCGAAGTTTTATTTTGTTTCTAAACGGCTCACTTCTATGCCCGCCCCCACAGGTAGCAAAACGCTGGAAATACCGGGCAATACGCGTATGGCCTGCCCATAGCGTTTTACATCTTCTGTACCGGGCCGGATCATATTATCAGCCACAATAATTGCACCGGGGTTGAGGCGTGGGTAAAACGCCTTTAAGCAAGGCACATAAAGATCTTTCCAAAGATCAACAAAAACAAAATCTACTTTTTCATCCATCTCATCAATCATCTGCACGGCATCACCTACGCGAAAGTCTATCCAATTCGCCAAGCCTGCTTGCTGTGCCATTTTCTGAGCATAAGCAGATTTATAATCATGCAGTTCCATTGTAATCAGCTTACCGTCAGCAACGCGGGCAGCTTCGGCAAGCCAGATGCCAGAATATCCGAAGGATGTGCCGAGCTCCAGAATAGTTGGATTTTTCAGGCTCTTGGCTAAAATATTCAACAGTTGCCCTGTTTCTGGCCCGATGGAACGCATGCGCTGGTCATGCCCCCCATCACGACCGCCAGGCGCTTCAATACGCGATTGGCGACGTTCTTGCTGTATACGTTCATGATAGAGGTTGAGAACTGTCTGAATTTTATCATCCATGATTATCTTCCCTCTTATTGTTTACAGATTTAAACTTGCCCAACACCACGTGCAGCTTCATCTAAAAGTGCTGCAATTTTTTCTTCTGCCGCCGGGTCAAGCCCACCGTTACGCAACCGAAGACGCAACGCAATTTTCAGGTTTTCCATGGCGCGCATTACAGGCATGGGAATATTCTTACGCCCACCTCTTCCTTCGGGCTCCGCTGCCGCTGCACGAGAAAGGATTTCTTCCAACCCGGCCTGGTTGGCAGACAAAAACGCCTCACCCTCTGGTGTTATCTGGTAGTTTTTACGGCTTTCGCCTTCAGATGGGCGAATATATCCTGCTTCTTCCAACCAAGTGAGTGTTGGATAAATAACACCGGGGCTTGGGGTATAACTTCCCCCAAATTTTTCTTCGATATCCTTAATAAGTTCATAACCATAAGTTGGTTTTTCCGAAATTAACTTAAGAACCAGCAAACGGATTTCGCCATAATCAAAAAGCCTGCTGCGGCCACCCCGTCGGCCTCCACCCCGACCATGTTGATGGCGATGCTTCCCTCCAGAACCTGCTGTTCCTTCAGGGGAGAAAACCGGGCGGTTACGACCGCCTGCGTGTTTGTTTCTGTGTTTCATAATTCCGATATATGTTCCGATATATCGTATGTCAAGATATATCTAGATATATTTCTTAGTCGATCTGTTTTACTCCCTACCCTCTTCACACAAGCAACAGGCACACGTGCGCAGGCATACAAATGCGGCAAAACACAAGCAGTCGATATTTTACCATATATGTAGAATCCCCGTTTTTCGCACAATGCGTGAATGTTTTATGAATACTCTATTTAATATAAATGAATTTTTTAAATATCTCTCAAAAACCCACAAAAAGTCAGATAGGTTGCGGCGCCTTATGGGAAAATGAGACACCGCAATGAAAAAGTTCCTGATCCTGAGCACAGTTTGTATATTTGCTCAAAACACCGCAACCATAGCCAAAGCGAGCAGCAACCCGGATAAACACAAAAACCACGCTCCCCTTGCTGCAAAAAAAACGGCTAAATTGCCGAAAGCCAAGGATGAGAACGTCGACGTCGTCTCGCGCAAAACAGCAGGCGGCGGAATGATGGTAAAACACACATCTGCCAAAACGATAAGCTCACTTTCCCATAGCTATATCGAGATGCAGTCTCCTACTTCCACAATCGAATCACTGATCCAAACAGTGCCTGGCGTGGTTTCTGCCAGTGAAGGGCCTCTTACAACCTCCTTTTCCACCATTCATATTCGCGGGATGGCGCAAGCAGAAATTGGTGTCACGCTTGAAGGTATGCCAGCAGCCAACCCCTTTACATACAGCACCTATACCCCTTCTCTCGTTGATAGTGAGAATATGGGCCAAGTGAATGTGATGCAGGGCTCGGTGGATATTAATTCCCCCACCTACAACGCAACGGGGGCTGAGGTTTCTGCAACATTACGCCACCCGATGGACCACCAAAATGTGCATGTTGCGGCCTCTGGCGGCTCCTACGGCACGAACAAAGACTTTATCCGCTACGATAGCGGAGAAATCGGACACTCCGGCGTGCGGGGCTTTGTTTCTGGTTCCTATGCCCGCAGTGATATGTGGCGTGGTGCTGGTGACATTCGCAAGTGGCACGTAGATGCAGCACTTACAAAAAGCTGGGCTCCCGGTAGCCATTCAGAAGCTATTTTTGGTTTTACAGATGCCGCACAAGGTGAATGGCTTTATCCATCCTTGGCGAATTGGAAAACCTACGGAACCAAATATGGCCTGAACAACCAGTATTATAATGGTGATACACACTACGTTGGGCTGAACGGCAAAAATACTGGGGCTATTTACGGTACATTAAAAAATCATTTCAGCTTTGGGCATGGGTTAAGCTTAGACGCACAAGCCTATTCTGTTGAATTTCATGGACCTTATTATTACGGCGAAACCGTGCCTGTCTCCAATGGTTATGCTGGCGCGGAAAAATACGCACATCTTGACGATTATAAAAACCTACCTGGATATGACCCATCAGTTAGCAAATTAACGTCTGTTGAAGTTTCAGATTGGTATACAATTTCTTCCGGTTTAACCCTTACCGGACATTGGAAGCATAAATTCAATACACTTAACTTTACCTATTGGTATTCTTACGCTCAGGAAGCCGCCACCCAGAAGTTTTATCCTGTAAATGGCAGTGGGCATTGGAACTCTAATGGTGCCCCCCTTACAGCTAACGGCGGACTGCTTATTAACCAAGATAATGAAAACGCCTTACAGCAGTTGAATAGCTTTGCTGTGGACGATAAAATGTCGTTCCTGCATGACCGCCTGACTATTGATGGTGGTATTAGAATGGTGATGGCAAACCGCCAATACACTCAGGACCTGCCGGGCGTAACGGCAAGCAAATCCATTAAAAATGTGTTTGTTCCCTCTCCTCAGGTGCTTATCAATTACCGCTTCAATCCCAACCATCAGATCTATGTTAACGGCACAACTGGTTACCACCTTCCTGCAGGGTTAAGTTCACAGCTTGCATCCTACAGCTATAACACTGGCAAGGCGACATCGCTCCCGATGTCCGATTACAAGCCAGAATATATGATTACAGAAGAAATAGGGTATCGCTATAGTGGCCTCTTTATGGCTAACCTTGCAGGCTTTCATTATAACGTAACGAACCATCAGGTTTCGGCCATAAGCTATCAACCGGGATCAACATCAACAATTTCACAGTTAATCAACGCCGGTGGTCTGGAAGCTTACGGTATTCAGGCAGAACTTGCCACGCGCCCCTGGCACAATGTAAGCGCTTACGCATCTGGCCAGTATATGCACACTAAAAATGGAAACAATATTGCTTATGCAGGAGATTATCTTGCAACCAAAGGCAAGCAAGAAGTCGGTGCTCCACAATTTTCTGGTTCTCTGGGCCTGACCTATAATGATGGCAAATGGTTTGGCAACTTTACGCTGCAATATACTGGTGCCCAATACGCCACACTCATGAATGATCAGAGTATTCCCGGTTACGTTACGGCCAACCTTGGCTTTGGCAGGCGCTTGCCGCAAATTGGCCACGTCTCTCCTAAAATCAAGCTGAACCTCGTTAACCTTGGGGACAACCATTATCTGTCTTCAATGTATGGCTATACAACAAACGCCAAAACACAGCATGGTGTGCTTACGGGCAAAAGCCTTTCTGGCTCACAGCCTACTTACGTTATTGGTTCCCCATTTGTGGTAACTGCCACCCTTTCTGCTGATTTTTAATTTTGCACATTATCAGGATATTAAGTCGTTCTGTGTTCTGCTTCTTAAAAGCAGTGCACAGAACCACTATAGAACACCCAATAGTTTGATACCGCAGAACACACAGCGTAATGCTCCAAAAAGCACATCCACAGTGCACCTAACCACAAGCCTTATGAGAAGACCCTTTTAAGTTATGCAGGCAAAAGTGCTGCCGCAGCCGTTGGCGAAACCTGCACTGGTGGAGCATGCCAGCGCCCCTCGTCTACATTCTGAATTTCCCTATCAATCTCACGCACCACCTGCCGTGAAAATGGGCCGAGATGTAAATAAAGTGCACTCGTCATAACCACATAAGGTATTGCCTTTGGGTTATGCAGGGCACAATCAATCATCATACGCCAGAATTGTTTGGCTGTTCCTGGGCCAGCACGGTGAATACGGAAAAGCAAACGTGCAAAACTGCGCAAATCACCCCGTATCATTTTATGGGCGCGCTCACGCTTAAGCATCCGGCCCATCCGTCGAACACGCCCAAAATATGCAACTGGATTGTAAATTTCTGCCAGAACGGTTCTGTAATCATTCAACACATCGCGGCGCGGGCGGTTTGTTTCAAAATTCAGCCCCGCTGTGCACTGATCTCCAGATTGCGTCTGCTCGCCCCCAGAAAACAAGCGCCCCTCGGCTAGCAGGCGGCGCGTAAGCTGTGTTGTTGGCAGGGCATAAAGTAACCCAACCATGCAAACCGGAATGGAAGTATCTTCAATACATTCTACCATCCCTGCTGCAACACTGCTTTTTTCGCTATCAAAGCCAACAATAAAGCCAGCGTTTACAAAAATACCAGCCTCATGAATTTTGGTAATACTTTCTTGCAAGCTGCGCCGAGTATTCTGTTTTTTCTGCGTCATCACCAGCGTATCTGTATCCGGGCTTTCAATCCCGATGAATACAGCAAAGAAATTTGTTTCTGCCAGACTGCGCAGCAAATCCGTATCATCTGCAAGGTTGATGGATGCTTCGGTTGAAAACTCAAATGGAAATTTCTTTTTATTCTGCCAGAGTTTCAAATCCGGCAAGAACTTCTTAAGCGCTTTTTTGTTACCAATCAGATTATCATCAACAAAATCCACATGCCCCCGATAACCAAGAGCATACAATGCATCCAGCTCTGCAATAACCTGCGCGTTTGTTTTGGTTCGCGGTACACGGCCATAAAGCTCAATAATATCGCAGAACTCGCAGCTAAACGGACATCCACGTGAAAACTGAATACCTACATGCAAATACTGATCCAGCTTTAACAGATCAAAACGCGGCAAAGGGCTTTTTGTAACGTCCGTTTTCCCCATCGGGGCCTTAAAGACGCCCTGCGTGTCCCCCCTCCGCCAAGCTGTTATGAAATCAATCATGATTTCTTCAGCTTCACCCAGCACCTGAAAATTTGCCGCGCTATACAAATCTGGGCTGGATGTCACATCCGGCCCACCAACCACCACTGGTTTATTGCTGATGCGGCACATTTCCATAATGCGCAGAGCGTCATTTCTTTGGGGAAGCATTCCGCCGGTCATCACCATATCGGCCCAAACGAAATCCTCATCTGTCAGAAGCTCGGTGTTCCGGTTCACCAATTTAACCTCCCAGTGTTTGGGAAGCAACGCAGCAACCGTAATCAAACCAAGCGGAGCCGCCGGATAGCGCGCCCCAGCCAGATCACAGGCCTCTTTGTAATTCCAGAACGAACTGGCATTAAAAAGTGGAAAGATCATCAAGACCTTGCAGCTATCGATCGTCACGGAGATATCCTTTGATTGAACAGCTGATCACAATCAAAGCGGACGATATCTCGCTCTCTTCGACGGCGCGCAGCCCCCTGCAGGGCTTGGTTTCCTATCGAGGGTAAATGCTCTGGACACCTTCCATATGGGCGTCGTATCTGAGAGCTGGGGGTAGCAAGAGCCAGCAAAAGGTCATTTCATGACCTTTCATCTGAGTGAATTCTGCTTATACGCTCAAGAACGCATGTATTGCAAATCAATCACTATCCTAGAAGAAAAAGACATACCAAGGTGCTTATCACCTCGGTATGAAATTTCCAGCCAGAACGCTGGTACTCTACAACTCACATAAAAATACAAATTTACTGAGGCAAGTTCTTTGCCAGTCTCAGATGCTCTTCAAGCGTTGGCACAGTGCTTGCGGCCCACTTTTTCAAGGCAGGATTATCCCCATTTTTTGCATAACGCTGGAAAAGTGAGAGAGCATTTTCATGCGCCGTTATCTGATCTTGCCTATACTGCCGCACGAAACTTTCACCATGCAGGCCGTGGAGCGTATCAAGCTTTTTTTGGCTTGATTCATCAACGTCAACCGGAAGCATATTGTTTATGTTGTTATCACTTACAATCTGCTTCAGTTCTGCTGATGTCTTATGATGATCTTCTATCATTTTAGATGCAAAATCTTTAAGAGAAGGTTCTGAAAGTGCCTGTTGGCTGGATTGAATCTCGAAAAGATCGCTCCATACAGCACCTTGAATAAAATCATCCGTTTTAGGGGCTATACCCATTGCAGAATTTATGCCGGTTCGTTCTGGTAAAGATTCTGCAAATGCTGGCGCAGCAACACACAAAGCCGCAACAAGAAAGTACGTCTTTTTCATGAGTATTGTCCTTTTGAAAGCAGTAATTTCTTGAAAAAAGATACATCCGCAAAGTACGCACTATGTTGAACGGCGCCCTTTACTAAAGGTTTCACGCAATCAAAAAACAGTTCTGCTATTGAATAATTTTTATTTACAAAAAACTTTTAAAAATTCTGGAACTCCCTTTATTAGAAAAAGTTTATGTCCCATGCAGTAATAAATCGCATTCACCCATAAATAAAGCCGGATGCTGCACTGTCTATTGAGCAACATCCGGCAAAAAATGGTATTATTTTCTCATCTACCGTTATCAGAGATCAGCACTTACAGAAAACTTAAATGTTTGCGGATCCCCCATAACCAGATCGCTCTGATAAACAGAAGCCCAATACCGTTGGTTTCCAACGTTATCGACTTCAAACCGTGCCGTAAGGGGCTTGTTATGAACCAAAAAGGTATAACGTGCCCCCAGATCAAACCGAGACCATGCAGGCAGGTGGGCTGAATTGACGTTATTGAACTGCTGCTTGCCAGTACTAACAACTCGGCCAACAAGCGTTAGCCCTTTTACGAAGGGCACATCATATTCCAGATTTCCGTTAATTGTATAGTTTGGAACACCAATAACGGTCTTGCCATTATATTCACCTCCGGCTGTATGCACCTGTTTGGCATCAATCAGCGTAAGGCCTCCGTTAAACCGCAACCCACGCAGGATTTCTCCATTAAATGTCAGTTCCATACCCCGGTTTCTCTGCTTGCCGCTTTGGGTATAGATAGATTCACCCGTATCTCCGTAAGGTTCTGTCATACCATACGGCATGGATGTCTGGAAAAATGCGACACCGGCAGAAAAACGCCCCACGTCGTACTTGGCACCAACCTCGTACTGCGTGCTCTGATACGGCGCAAAGGTTTGCCCTGCATTTACATAGGTAGAACCAACAGTGGTGCCAGCAGAAAGCCCCTGAATACGGTTGAAATACAACGCAACATTCTTAACCGGGTGCACTACAAGGCCGATAACAGGCGAAAAAGCTGAAGCATTATAATGCGAAAGCAGACTTCCGCTCCCGTAATTATAAGAATCTGATAGGATATCCTGATACCGGAAGCCACCTGTCAACGCGATACGGTCATGCCAGAATGTCATCGTATCAGACAAAAACAAGCTATAGAGTTTGTTCCATGAAACGCGCCCTGGGTTGCGCAAATTGCCTCCGGCAAACGTCTCATTGGGCGTAAACTGAGTTGGGTGATAAATATTCCCGGACTCCCCTACCAGACTCATAGCATAAGCTGCGTCTGATTCTTCCCAGATTGCAGAACCACCCGCATTGATTTCATGCTTGATAAAGCCTGTATTTACATGGGCACGCACCCCAGCCTGCGTTGCCTCGTTCATAACATTATAAGCATCCGCCATAGCCCCCACAGAGCCATCCCCTGTACGAGAATTGCTTAGTGTGGTTGTGGCGTAATTACCCATTTCGTTTCCACTTTGGGCACCAAACTTTGCGTAGGTGGTAATGTGCTCGCCAAAGTCATGTTCAATATTCAGCGTGCCAAACAGATAGGAGAGATCTGTGTAAGCCCAGCGCTGCCCCCAGTTTTTGGAGGGAGAGGTAGCCTTTGGTGTAGGCATATCTGTTGCAAGGCTGGAAACAATAATGGCGCTACGCCCACCAAAAACCTGCTGTTTCTGGTAGTTCATATTCATATTGATGCGCGTATCATCATTATGCCAATCAAAGGAACCACCAAGGGCGATGTCATCATGCCGTTCTCCTTTGATAGGTGTTTCACCATCCATGCCAGCGGCATTGAAGCGGAAACCATAGGCGCGATCTTTACCAAACCGACGGCTTAAATCAAAAGCGCCACCGCCCTGCCCGCTACTTGTATAATCACCTGTAACGCGGGTGATATCGGTAGATGCCGCACGTTTGGGAATAAGATTTACATTCCCGCCAATGGCAGAACCGCCCGGCGCCGCACCGTTCAAAAATGCACTGGCGCCATTAAGAACCTGCACTGAATCATAGAGCTGAGGAGAAACAAGCTGGCGCGGTGTAACGCCATACAAGCCATCAATCGCAATATCATCGCCATACAGGGTAAAACCACGTATCTGGAAAAGCTGGGCGTAATTACCATACCCCATAGTTGTGCGAACGGTTGGATCATTCAGCAAAACATCACCAAGCGTTTGAGACTGCTGGTTCAAGATAAGGCTGGAATTATAGCTTCGTATATTAAACGGAACATCTAAGCCCTTTTTATGCCCTAAAACCCCCAGATCTCCTCCATTCGTCACATACATACGGTTACTGCGCGATGCTTTAACAACCAGATCTTCTTGCTTGGCTGCAACTGTATCTGTTGTTTGCTTGTTTTGCCCCTGTATCGTTTTTTTTGTCTGGCCTGCACTCGGCTGTTTTGTATCCGAAAGAGGTGCATGAACTGGCTTATGTGACGGCTTGATATCTTCTGCCTGCACATAACCAGGAAAAAAAACGCCTTCTGCAATGCCTGCAAGCAAGCTGGAAACACAAAGCGTATTCAAACAAAACACACGAAAACTCATGGCAAGGCTCACTGCATGGGAATAGCCTGCGCCTTATCTAGCAACTAAGAATAAATTGCAAGTACGTAATCCCATGAGTTTCCGCTGGATCCTCCGCAAGACACGCAACACCCCATAGAATCAGAAAGGGGTAGGACAATGCCTACCCCTTCGCCTAAGCAGATGGCTCTTATTAAGCTCCTAACAAGAATACCCTGAATTACGCGGCAGCTCGTGCAGTTACCCCCAAGCGATAACCTTCCCGCTGAAGCACCTTGATTGAATCCTCGGAATATTTTGCCACGAGGGAGGAAACATCACCAGGAGCACACCAGAACCCCAGAGTAACCTGAATATTTGCAGGCTTGGGCAAAAAGGAAACCGAAGCAGCCGGGTCTTTCAGAACCTGCGGATCCTGCTCTGTCAGCCCCAGCAATAGTGTCCGCGCTTTATCGAGATCATCATTGTAATCAATCAGCAAACTGACCGAGCCCAGAAGCCGATCTGATTCCGAGCTGTTAATAACAATGTTGTTTGAGAGTGTTCCATTAGGAACGTAAATAATCTCGTGGTTTGCATCCAGCAGCACAGTGCGAAACATTTCGATTGATGTCACTGTGCCCGAGCTACCACCCGCAGTAATGGAATCCCCTACCTTGAAAGGACGGAAAAGCAGAATCAAAACACCGCCGGCAAAGTTCGCAAGGCTGCCTTGCAATGCCATACCAACAGCCAAGCCCGCTGCACCCAACACCGCAACAAACGACGTTGTAGCAATGCCAACCATAGAAGCTACGCTGATGAGCAAAAGAGCTTTTAGGAACAGGCCAACAACACTTAGCAAAAAACCACGCAGTGTTGGTTCTATATGGCTGGCGGTCATCATCCGGCCCATTGCCCGCGTTACAGCGTTAACAACTTTCCAGCCCACAAAAAGAACAATCAATGCCAGAACAAACTGGCTTGCATACCCTAACAATACAGGCAACAGCCCGCTTAATTGCGACCAAATTGAATGAACCTGATTTTCCATAATCATCCCTAAATCATATTTCGCGTGCGCCACACGACAGCATGCAACGCCCGCACCTTCCTGACATGGTAAGATATCTCACTGCTATCCGTCATCATTATGGCCTGACTAAAATTTACACACATTGTTGTAAATTCATTAACTATGCATCGCCACCACATTAGGAAGGCCGGGCCAAGCCATACAGGCTTCTTGGCAAACAAATAGATAGCCGAGCGCGTATGCTTCCATCACGTTGAAAACATACGCATCTGTTAAGCACCAAAATCACATAACTGTGATATTTATTTTATCATCATGAATACAGGAAAGGTATTCAAAACAATTATCATTACGGGTTCTGGCCTATGACACGCCACACAACATTGCCAACATCATCAGCAACCAGCAACGCGCCTGCACGATCAAGCGCAAGACCAACTGGTCGGCCATGCACATGTGATTCATCTGGTGTCAAAAAGCCCGTAAGCACATCAATAGGCATTCCTGCTGGCCGCCCATCGGCAAACGGCACATAGATTACCTTATAGCCACTTTTAGGCCTACGGTTCCAAGATCCATGTTGCGCCACAAACAATCCATGCCGCCATACGTCAGGGAGTTGCATGGCATCATGAGAAAACGCAATACCAATAGAAGCTGTATGCGCACCAACAGCATAATCAGGCACAACCGCTTGCGCTACAAGATCCGGACGTTGAGGTGAAACACGGCTATCAACATGCTGGCCGTAATAACTGTAAGGCCAGCCATAAAATGCGCCTTCCTTCACGGCGGTAATGTAATCGGGCACAAGATCACTCCCTATTTCATCCCGCTCATTCACCGCCACCCATAGGGCTCCGCTGTCTGGCTCAAAGGCCAAGCCATTTGGGTTACGCAATCCGGTTGCATATGGAGTGAGCTTTCCTGTGGACAGGTCAAGTTTGTCTATCCGTGCCCGGCCCTCTTCAACCTCCATTCCATTATCAGCAACATTGCTGTTAGATCCGATAGTTACATACAAAAAGCTGCCATCTGGGCTTGCAAGCAAGTTTTTGGTCCAATGATGGTTATATCCAGCAGGTAGATCCACCACTTTGGTGCCGGGCGTATTAATCTGTGTATCACCATCGTGATAAGGAAAGCGCAAAATCTCATTGGCATTAGCGACATACAGATTATTCCCTATAAGCGCCATTCCAAAGGGAGAATAAAGATGATCCAGAAAAACCGTGCGCGTATCTGCGGCTCCGCTCCCTGATGTATCACGCAGCAGAATAATCCGGTTCGGGCTGCTATCGCCCGCACCGGCCTTGCCCATTACAAGCCCGGCAATACGATTTTTAACGCTTTTAACGTCCGTTTTGGGGGAGTTGCTCTCGGCCACCAGAATGTCACCATTGGGTAACTTATAGAGCCATCGGGGGTGGTTCAGGTTTTTTGCATAAGCTGTAACAGCCAACCCCTGCGCGGGCGATGGTGTTTGTGTGCCCGACCACCCCATAGGCGTTGCAATATTAACTGTTGGGAACAAGGTATGGTTGGGTTTGGGAAGATCAGGACTAGGGCCCAACCCGGCTGCAATGGGCAACTCTGCTGCTTCTGGATGCAGCAAAAGTTTCCACCCAGCGGCACTCATAACCGCAAGGCTCAGCACTCCGACACCACCCCAGTACACCCATGTTTTCATAACATTCTCTCGGTTCTATGTTACGACCAAGATCATGCACCCAACAAAAAAACCTTTGCCCTATTTTTTGGAAGACAAACCAAGAATAAAGCAAGCGTAAGCACAACAGCATGATCGTCTGGTCAATGCGTAGTGCGTGTGTAACATCCGAACATCTCAGGGAGTTCCACACCCTGCCAGCTATATTATCTGCTTAACCTCATAATCGCGCCACCCGCATCTGCTGGGTGGCGCATTTTTACTTATGGAAACCAACGCCGTCCGCACTGGTAAGCAATCAGGTAAAGGCCCATATATACAACGGGAATAAAGAAAATAATCCGCTCAAGATCACCCATCATAGTTAGATTTCCTCATCGGATGAAAGGTTGGATTGGGCATCCAGCATAATTGCCCCTGCCCCGGAAATCAGGATGATCATGACCGTACCAATCACCCACGCAAAATACCATGGCCCCTGATCCCCCACAAACACGGCAAACAGCAAAGAAATAACAAGAGCAACAGCCAGACCGGCCAGACGCAAAAGCTTTGTCATCACGACCTCACAATCAGTAGCTATGGGTATCATTAACGACATCAGCGGTATGAACCTTCCCGCGCATGACGTAATAACACCACGAAGTATAAGATAGGATAATCGGCACAAAAATGGCTGCAACGGCCAGCATGCAGCCTAAGCCGTATTCACTTGCCGTGCTGTTCCATACCGTCAAACTTTGGTTTGGCACGGTGGAAGACGGCATAAGAAATGGAAACATAGCGCAGCCGACTGTCGTGATAGTACCGGCCCATGCGCCCAAACCTAACCACCACGCAACCACAGTACGGCCAGCCGCCAGCATTGCAGAACCAGCCAGCATGCAGCCTACCCCCATAAGTGGTAACAGCCATAAGGCAGGATGATGACGGAAATTATGCATCCACCCCCCAGCAACAATTGCCACAGATTGACCATGTAGAGGATTTGCTGGCATGGCCGGATTAACCGGGCCTGTCATAACAAATCCGGGCAGAAACTGCATCCATATGCCACCAGCCACAAACAGGATGGCCGCAAATATACCTCCGGCAATGGCATAATGCCGTGCACGTGCCCAAATGGGATTATCAGCCCGCAACATCAGCATGGCGCCGCCTTGATAAATACTTAGGCTGACAGACATAAAACCACATAAAACGGCAAAGGGATTAAGCAGATAAGACAGGAAGGATTCATCCTGATAATACTGCCCCGTCCAGCCAAAATGGTATCCTACTCCTTCCAGAATATTCCCAAACGCTGCGCCATAGATAAACATTGGCACAAAGCCCGAAACAAGAAATACCCAGTCCCAGCTTGCGCGCCACAACTTGCTATCTGCCTTGGAACGATATTCAAACGCTACAGGCCGCAAAATCATGCTGAACAGCAGGGTAATCATAACCACATAAAAAACCGAAAATGATGTGCCGTAGAGTGTAGGAAAAGCGGCAAAAATTGCCCCTCCCCCTAAAATAAACCAGACTTGGTTACCATCCCAATGCGGGCCAATAATGTTGAGTGCTGTACGGCGTTCGGCATCATTGCGCCCTACAAAGCGCAGCAATGTGCCTACCCCCATATCCATACCAACCATGGTGCCAAGGCCAATAAACAGCACACCCAACATAACGGCCCAAACTATCTTCAGTATCGCGTAAAGTTCCATATCACCGTTTCCTGTCAGGGGGCCGTAGGGTGCATGTCAAAGGCTGACGGTTTGGGAGCATGCAGTTGAGCATGTGGTTCCATGCTGTCGTGTTCTGGCCCCAGACGCGCGAACTTGAACATGAGGTAAAGTTCTGCGGCAATAAACACACTATAAAGCAGCACAAAACCAATAAGCGAAAACACCATGTAAGACACGCCATGGCTTGAGGCGGAAAGGAAGGTGGGCAACCATCCGAACACTGTCCACGGCTGACGGCCTGCTTCAGCAGTAATCCATCCAAATTCTGTTGCCAAAATTGGCAAAGGAATTGACCACATGCAGAGTTTTAGAAGTAGCTTGTTATGCTCTAGCCGACGTTTCAGACTGACATAGGCTGAGATGGCAAACAGCGCGAAAAACCATAGAGACAGAAACACCATAAACCGAAAAGACCAGAACGTAACAAATACGTTGGGGAGAATATCGGGCTGAGTTGCTTTCACCACAGCGTCAATCTGATCTTCGGGAATGTTCGTAACATCCTGATTGGGGGCGTGGCGTGCGGCCAACAGGCCGTATCCCATATCCTGCTCATGCTGTGTAAACAGAGTGAGATCTGCATCGCTATGCGTAACACCATAGCGGCGCAAAGCGCTCACAGCCTCGATACCCGCACGAATACGCGGTCCGGCTGCATCTTCCAGCTCATGCATACCGGTAATGGGTTGGTCAAACGTATGGGTAATCAGTGGAGTGAGCACAAGCGGCACACCAACTTCAAAATGGTTTTCCTGCTTGGCATCATCTGGCAAAGCCGCCAAAATCCACGGTTCAAACGGCGGTTTACTGGTGTGCCAAAGGCCTTCAATTGCCGCAATTTTGGTGGGCTGTTTTTCATAATCCAACCGGCCCAATACATCTCCCAACGTAATAACAGCCACAGTGGAGATAATGCCAAACAGCGCTGCCATACGGAACGAACGTGCTGCAAACTGCCGATGCTGACCGCGTAGTAGGTAAAAAGCACTAATACCCATAACAAACATTGCTGCCGAGACGTAACCCGCAACAGATGTATGAACAAACTTGGCTTGTGCATCTGGGTTAAAAACCAGATTTACAAAACTTTCAAACTGCATCCGCATTGTTTCAGGATCAAAATGTGCACCTTCGGGCATATTCATCCCGGCGTTGGCAATTAAAATCCATAAGGCTGATAAATTAGAGCCCAACGCCACCAAATAAGTGATAGCCAGATGCGCCTGCTTGCTCAGCCTATCCCAACCAAAAAACATGAGACCTACAAATGTAGATTCCATAAAAAAGGCCATAAGGCCTTCAATCGCTAAGGGTGTACCGAACATATCCCCGAAAAAATGAGAATACATGGACCAATTGGTGCCAAACTCAAATTCCATTGTGATGCCAGTTGCAACACCAATGGCAAAGTTTATTCCAAACAGTTTACCCCAAAACTGCGCCATATCTTTATAAATCTGCCGGCCAGTAACAACGTAAACTGTCTCCATAGCCGCCAGCATAAATGTAAGGCCGAGGGTAAGCGGCACAAACATAAAATGGTACAATGCCGTCAGCGCAAATTGAAAGCGCGACAGATCAACGACATTGGGATCAATAAATTCCACCGTCAGATCTCCTGATTACGGTAAAAGCAAATAAAGGTTTGGGGAGGATCAGATCATCGTCGGATCATGGCGCTCTCCCGACCTCATAAAACCGGCCTTCTGCAACGCGCACGATACGGTCCATCAATCCCGCCACTTTGCGGTTGTGGGTAATGCACATGATGGTTGCCTGCGGCGGTAGTGCAGCAAGTAAGGCGGCCATAAGATCCTGCTCCGTCTGTGCATCCAGCCCCTCCGTTGGCTCATCTAAAATGATCCATGCAGGCGCACGCAGCACAACCTGCGCTATGGCCAACCGCCGCGCCTGGCCGCCAGAAAGGCAAATACCTTCTTCACCAACCAAGGTATCAAGCCCTGCTGGCTCAGCCCGCACAAACTCTGCTAGCTGCGCAATTTTTAACGCCCGCCACATTTCATCTTCTGTGGCATTGGAGCGGGCGATCATCAGATTACGCCGAATACTGCCCAGAAATAGGTGAAAGTCCTGCGCAACAATGCCAACATGTTGCGACATGGTATCTGCATCAACGTTTTTCAGATCAACGTTGCCAAAACTGGCTGTTCCTTCCTGATAATCATAAAAACGGAACAGCAGATTTATCAGCGTGCTTTTACCTGCCCCTGATGGACCAACCAGAGCGACATGTTCCCCTTGCCGGATCAACAGATTTGCATGCCGAAGCGCCCAGTAATTTGCTTCTGGGTAACGCATTCCCAAATTACAAAAGCACAGATCCAATGGTTGAACTGGAGAGGCTGTTACAGCAGGCAGAGGCACGCATGGGGGCTGATCACATACAGCAAATACGCGCTGCGCTGCCACACGCACATGCCCCAGTAACTGCCATGCTGCTGGCAAAGGCCCCACAACATCAAACGCAGCAAGCCCACCTAACGCCAGCATAGGCAAACATGCCGCAGAAAGAGTGCCTGCATGATAAGCATGCGTAGCAAGAGCCAGCATTGCTACTGCACTTAATGTGCCGATAAGAGTAATTAGGAAGCGAGCACCTCCTTCCAGCAGCAACACTTTTTGGCGGCATACGCGAATATTGGTTTGTTGGCGTGCAATATGCTCCTGCACGCTGCCTGCAGCGCCAAGAAACATAAATTCACCCATGCCCTGTAATATCTCCGTCAGATCCGCATGCATAATGTCTTGCTGAAGGCTGATCTGTGCGGTTGCACATGCTGAAAGTTTGGCCGCTATCAACGGAATTATGGTTCCGCACAACAAAAGACTTGTCGCCAGCACCAAGGCGGCTGAAACAGAAAAAAGGCCCGTTACAACCACATATGCAGCGCAACAAATGGCCGCCACAGCAAAAGGCAACATGACTTCCAGATAAAACTGCCCCATCCGGTCTGTGTCAGACACAAAGCGGAACAGCATATCCCCACTACGTTGCCGAGCCAGAACAGCTGGAGCCTGAGGTATAAGGCTCTCAAAACTCCATGCCCGCACACGCCCAATAAACCGCAGCGTGGCATCATGCGTCACCACACGCTCTAGGTACCGAGCAAGAATACGCACAGTGGCAAAAAACCTGACGCCTACCGCGGGCAGAAAAATATTGAAGGCATTTTGCGCAACAATCCCCCCAAGTCCGGCTACAGCCGCAGCCGCCAAAAGCCATCCAGACAGAAACAACAGCCCAAAATTAGCCAGAGATGCCAACACTGCCAGAGCAAGCCCCATCAGCATTTCACGCCGGATAGGTCTCATAAGCACAGCAAGGCGTGAAAACTGCGTCATGCTGCGTGCTCCAACAGATGTGGACCACTAAAAACCTGCCCCTTATGCACCCTCAATACTTGCTGTGCGTGAGTGATGATTGCCCCACGATGAGCGATCACGATGACAATGCAATGGGTTGCAACATGCGCGATGGCAGTCGCCACACGTCGCTCACTTTCGGGATCAAGGTGGGCTGTAGGTTCATCCAGAATGAGAATTTGCGGCTTCCGCAACAACACACGCGCCAATGCCAGCCGCTGCACCTGCCCACCAGAAAGACATGTCCCGCGCTCACCTATCAAAGTATCAAAACCTTGAGGCAAAGATTCGATAAATGAGAGCGCATCGGCTTGTCGAGCTACATTGCGAAGGCTTGCAATATCTGCTTGTGGGCTTGCCATGCGTAAATTTTCCGCCACTGTACCATGTACGAGACAAGGCCGTTGTGGCACCCAGCCAATATTAGATTGCCAATCCCTATGTGCTATGCCGTGAGCATCTTCCGCAACAATGCGCCCTGTAACGGGTGACAACAGGCCAAGCAGCAGGCGCACTAACGTTGTTTTACCTGCACCACTTTCGCCGGTTATCAGGCTGAGTGTGCCACGTGCAAATGTGCAGTTTATGTTGGATAAAACTGGTCTGTTCGCTTCATATTCTGCTGACAGATTCTCGCACTTTACAGATACCAAAGTCTCTGCAAGGAGCTGATTTTCATGACGTGCCGCCATCGCTGGGAGCGCAAACAGTTTGCTAATACCTGCCATAGCTGCAGTTGCATTTTGCCGTGCATGATAACTGGCAGAAAAAGCCCGCAGAGGCATAAAATATTCCGGTGCGAGAAGCAGCACCAGAAAAGCAGACTGAAAATCTGCTTTTCCTTCTAGCAAACGGGCACCAAACACAACAGCCACAAGAGCAATGGACAGGCTGGCAAAAAACTCCAATACCGCAGAGGTAAGAAATGCCACTTTCATGACAGACATAGTTGTGCAGCGATATTCATCTGCCATGTCAGCCACCGCAGCAACAGCATCCCGCGCGCGGCCCAATAACCGCAAGCTTGTCATTCCTTGCAATGCATCCAGAAAGGATGAACCCAGCAGAAGCAGTTGGGTCCATTGTCGATCCATAATCGCCTGTGCCCGATACCCAACCAGCGCCATAAAAACGGGAATAAGCGGCCCAGTACAGGCAAGAATTAGAAAGCTCCAGCCATCTAGATGCAAAACGGTTGCCAATATCATAAATGGCAAGACAACCATCATGGCAGCACGTGGCATATACTGGGTAAAATAAGGTTCCAGCCCTTCTAGCCCAGCATCCAGCGCCGTAACTGTCGCCCCTGTTGCGTGGCCGGCCATACCCACTGGGCCAACATTAAACAAATGTTGTAACAGCTCACTCCGCAAATTAGAGATCAACCGCAGGCTACCTTGTGCGGCAACCATATCGGCAGCCCATTGCAACAGCGCACGAGTAACCAGAAAAAACACCAACCACTTTAAGGCTGGAATCTCATCTGCCAAAGAGTGATGCTGAAAAGCAAGACCAGCAACAATTTGCGCGAAAACAGTAAGTTGTAGCACCAATAATACGGCAGCAACGCCACCAAGCAGCACAGATGCACCAAGCCAAAAGCTTATGCGCCGCGTAAAGCCCGCAAGAGTTTTGTTGCCCGAAGATTGCATCATCACTTTCACACTCATTGACCCATACCCCCACCATCACAAAAAACCGGATGAGGATTTGGAATGCGCCACACCTCAATTCATAGTTAATGTAATTATGTATTTATTTATGTCAAGATATCTTGGGAAGGGATATTTTCGAAAATATGATTTATAAAAATATAGAATATCTAAAATTTTTGGGATTATGTGCCCTTTAACTTACATATTTTTATTAACTATCCTCACGCTAAATAGGCATGAAGAAAGATTTCTGGTTATGCAGGGTTATGAATAGATAAGGCATATGATCGAGGCACAGCCTACAGAACACATGATGCTAATCTGCTTCTAGAAGAACGCTTTTAAGAAACAACACGGCACACTCCTCCGCGTGTTCGTCATGACCCAATGCGTAATAGCGCACATGAGAATACCCATGTACGCTTTAAACTGGCCAACACGCTGATAATAATTAAATTAAAAATAATACAGAAGAGTTATATACTAAAATACTATAAATAATTATGATGATAAATATACTTTGTTATGGTAATTATAAATTATTTATTACAGAATACACCACTGGCGCATCAAATTATGATAAGTATTTGTAAGTGCTAAAACAGTATGATCCGTATCCCCTAACCTTTCGCGCAGAGATATAATCTGTGTATCCAGATCAAACATAATTTGCCGACGGCTTTCTTCCGCTATCATTGATTGTGACCAAAAAAATGCCGCCAACCTTACACCCCGCGTAACTGGTGCGACACTATGTAATACCGTGGTAGGATATATAACCATATCACCAGCAAACAACTTGACCGATTGCTCCGCGCCATTGGCATACATAATCAGTTCTCCACCATCATATTCTTCTGGCGCAGAAAAAAATAATGTTGAGGAAACATCTGTACGAATGCGCGTATGAATGCCGCCAGCAAAAACACCCCGGATAGCATTATCAACATGAGCACCAAAATTCATACCTCCTTCATATTTGTTAAATAAAGGAGGCGTTACTTTGTAAGGTAACACTGCACTATTAAACGTGGCATTTCGCCCTAAAGCGCGCAAAACCACTTCACCCAACTCCAAACAGATGCCTGAATGACGCGACAACTGTAGATTGTTCTTGCTTTTTGCAGATTGCGCTCCGGCTGTTTCCCGCCCATCCGTCCATTCCGCTGCCTCCAACTTCATCCGACAATAGGCAAGCTCATCAGCCGTCAGAACAGAAGGAATGCGCAGGAACATAGTCAAAAACTTTTCTAATAATTGATGAATGTTCTATTTTTATCTTAGAAACGGAAGGAGCACTTTTTATACGCTCCCTCCGTTATTTCTGGCCGCAAGCCTATCAATAATCCGCTGCCAAATTGAACAAAAATGCCCGCCCAATAGATGGTGTAACACGGTTACTGAACAGATTTCCGTAATTCAGACGATTAGCAAGATTGTAACCATTCATCGTAACTTTCCAATGCTGATCGAAACGATGGGAAACAACTGCATCAAACTCTACGTTTGCTGGAACACGCGCTGTATTGGCGTTATCAAGGAACACACCTTCCCGCCAGGTCATCCCTCCGCCTACAAGAAAATTGTAGGGCTTAGAAGGCGCAATCTCATATGTTGTCCAAACCGTTGCCTGGTTTCTGGGAACATACTGCACCTGCTTACCAACATCTGTGGCTGTGCCAGAAAGCGTTTTGCTATCATACCGTGCATAAGTGGCAATCACGTTCCAGTTTTTCATGATCATGCCAGAAACACTCAGCTCCACACCTTGGTTGCGCTGCGTATCGCTGGTTGGCGTAACAGTACCAGAGCTTGGGTCTGTTTGAATAGAATTACCCTTTTCCAAACGAAAAACAGAGGCGGCAAAACCAATGCGATCATGAAAAGCTGAATATTTAGCCCCTAGCTCATAAAGCCGGCTACGTTCTGGTTTGGAGCCTTGATCCTTCAAGTTCAATGGTTCAGAACTGTTTGTAACATACAAGCCCAATGGCGTTGTTGATTCCGACCAGTTAAAGTAGATCATACCGTGATCATCAGGCGTGTACATTAAGCTCACGTTAGGGTTAAATGTATCCTGCGTCTGCCCCATATGCACATCCGGTTTGGCGTAGCTCCCACCAGTCATGCTGTAATGCGTATCCCAGTGATCCCACCGAAAACCTGCCCTAACAGAAAACCACGGGGCAAGCTGAGCCTGTTCTGAAAAAAAAGCCCCTACATCTGTGGCATCGCCTGTTTTCCATTTTTTCTGCCCGGCTGTAGCTGTGTTGACCAACCCTCCGGGCATAGAAGACCCATTTACAACATTCAGCCCCGGCACGATTGGAGATGGATCCAGAAGATTTACGTATTGACGCGCAACTGCATTATTATAGGCAAAATTTTCGCGGCGATCATACACATGCATGATATCTACACCGCCAATCATTTCGTGCTTCACGCTACCTGTATCAAACTTGGCAACTGCAGAAAGCACATTTTGCACAGACCAATCATTTTGCTGATACGGATTTGGCCCAAACACGCCACCAGTTCTGGAAAGCTTGGCCGCTGCCGCATTCCCACCAAAGAAATCGGTATTACAATTATAGGCAGCCCCATTCTTGAGCCCACCGCTGGCATTATAAGAGAGCTGACTGCTTGTGCAGCCTTCCTGTGAAGCAGAAAAATACCGGCTATAAAGCCCACCGCGTGTATCATTATACACAGTAACGTAGGGAGAAGCCTCCCACTTCAAACGCCCTGTTAGCATATCCACACTGGAGTTATCCTGATCAAACGTGGTGCCATACCAATTGGTGCGTTTGACACCATATTCTGTGGCTGGTTTGCCATAAGCCGCTCCCGGTTTTTTCAGCACAGGCACACCGTAATCTGGAACACGATTATCTGTTTGGTGAAAGTATTCTAGGGTATAAGAAAGCTTTTTTCCCATACCGAATGTAATAGACGGTGAAATACCCCATCTGTGAGAATAAACATAATCTCGCCCGACAGTATTGTTTTCATTCCCCATGCCGGTAATACGGATACCAATACTATCCGTAAGCATGCGGTTAAAATCCAATGTGCCGCGATAATATTGTCCGCTTCCGCCAGAAAACGAAGCGCGAATATGATTTTTTAATGTGGGTGTTTTGGTTGTAATATTAATAGCGCCGCCTGTGGTGCCATTACCAAATACCTGTGATGATGGACCTTTAATAACGGCCACATTTTCGTAATCAAAGCTATCACGCGTATAAACACCAAAATCGCGTAAGCCATTTTCATAAATATCATTCTGAGCGGCAAAGCCTCGGATCAGAAACTGATCTCCTGCCATTCCGCCTTCACCTTCCCCAACGGAAGCCGTAATACCCGGAACGTTTTTAAGAGCCTCATCCAGAGATTTCACATTCTGCTGCTGCATGAGAATTTGCGGCACCACGTTAATAGTTTGCGGGGTATGCAAAGCATCATGCGGCATTCGGCTAATACCCATGGGTGTCCGAAGCGTGTTCATGGGGGATGCAGTAACCACCCATTCCTCTGCCTCTGAGCCATCTTTCTGCTTGGCAGAATGCGGCCCTTTCTTACCTGATGTGGCAAGAGTTGCTTTGGATGAAGCATCTATGGCTTCCGGGACCTTCTGATTTTTAAGAGACTGCCCTTCTGCTGCGACAGACGCTGCGTATGCATCCCCTGTTAGCAATGAAAGTGTACCCCACCCCATAGCCAAGCCAAACATAAAAGAAGATGTAGGTATCTGCCGAGATGAAGATAAATCTGTCATGAGACTTTACAAAAATATTAATGCGAATGAGTTGCATATATATCTTTCCGCGAATGATTCGCAACTTAAAGATTATTAAAATAATTTTATAATATCTATATTCCTATACATATATTAATATTCGCACTCAATTGGAAAAATATATTTTATTAATTATTATTTTTATTTGAACTTATTCTTTTTTCTATCATATTTTTCAAATTATAAATTGAACTGTGTTGCAAATGTTGTGTAATATCTTGTATTGCAAGCAAAACATCTAATGTGGCTTGTGGTACAGCTTGCTGCCACCATAACATTGCTTCTTCAATATGCCCTTGCTCTGCCAGCCATACCGCGTAATTGTGCTGGCCTCGGTAATCACCTTTTTGTGCTGATTGCTTATACAGCATGATCGCTTTTTTCTTATCTCGAGAAATAACCCACCCCTCTTCGTAAAATCTTGCTAAAATATTCATGGACTTTGCGTGCCCAGCTTGGGTTCCTTCTTGAAAAAGCGCGAATGCAGATGGAAGATCCTGCGGCATGCCAATACCCCGCATTGTCATGATCGCCAGATTATAGCGCCCCCAATTATCATGTAATTTTGCCGCTAAAGTGTAATGGGTAATGGCTTTCTGATGGTTTTGGGTACATCCCCAGCCAAAATAATAACAACGCCCCAGCATGTTATGTGCTGGCCCATACCCTGCCTGAGCAGCCATGCGAAACCATATAACCGCCGTTTCGGGATCTGAAGGTAAATATACACTGTCTAAAAGGATTTTACCCCATAACACCTGCTCCAAATGGTACCCACGCAACGCTTTCTGGCGAATAGCTTCTATCTCAGAGGGTAATTCCACAGGTTTAGAAACGTCTTTCTTCCTTTTCCCATATCTCCAGAATTTTCTAAAATACATTACCGTAAACCCTCCCTGATAAGGGTATGCAACATAAGGATAATGCAAATTATTCTCAATAATACATATACTGAGATTTTTTAATTCTCACGTTGAAATGAGCATCCAGCAACAAAATATCATTGAATTGTTATGACAGGTATCTGGTTAAAATCACCAAAGCAGGTCGCAGACAAGAACACGGCATCCACCATTGCTCTTGTCATTACAAGTGTTATCTATAAAAATTCTGCTCGCGTTAAAGCAATACTCAAAAATCTTACAAAGTTAACCTCAGAACATGGCATTGACTGCAAACTGTGGGGAAACCTGAATACTCTTATTGTGTCCTGCAAAATAAAATGCCGAGCCCACAATAACCCCCCAACGTGCATTCCAATTATACTCAAACGCAGGAGCAATTTGCCAATCCGTTCCGGATGTTCCTGTTTTATGGATGTAATTGCCGTTACCATCATGCCCACGAAGCGTAGACCCATTAGACCAGTCTCGTGCAAGATCCATGGCTAGAACCCATTTCTGGCTTAAACCATATTCTAATGAAAAACCCGTCTGGCCGCTCATTCCCGGTTGACCACGGCCACGGAACCCGTGAGCGGTGCCATAACTGGTCACATCCGTAAGTTTAGCTGATGTTACAGCACGCCGGAACCAGTTCCATACACGCAGGCGCAGTTCATGGTTGCCCGGTAATGTATAAGTAGATTGCTCAGTCAAGGCAAAGCGGAAAACGTATGCACCACTCCCTACTCCGTCCTGTGCATCACCAAGTTTTTTGTAATCCCCTGTAGGAAAAATCATACCTGCAAACAGGTTAAACGCCGGAATGTAACGTTTAGGATTAGGCCGCACCAAACGATAGATAAGATCAACAGGCACATCACCTGTTTTGGGGCCATGAGAATGGCCATCTGCATGTTTCCATCCATAATCTACAATGGTATGGACTTGAATGCTGAAATCCTGAGAAATCCCGTATTTCCAAAGAGTTGAATTGGAAAACATGCGTTGCATAGGGTGAGATGCAGGCTCTGCCCGCCCATGCGCATCAAAAGACCCTAAGGGCTGGCTATAGGAATAATAAGGTTCAACATTCAGCACCCCTTCCCGCGTTGTGCCAGAAGGGGAAACGAGCGAGCCTGTATACCACTGATCTGCATGGGCGGATGCAAAGCTCCCACCAGATGCAAGAAAGCAGACAAACGCTTTTCTTACGGAAACCTTGCCACCTGCATATGCCCATTGCTTAAGGCGTACTCTCATTCACTTACTCATCCTGCTGAGTTCTTTCTGCTCAAAAGCCTGCGCTGAAAGCTTTTTGAATATCTGCTGCTGAGGTTTTTCCATTAGCCAGCAAAAGCTGCAAAAGTATCCGTGCCTTTTGTGGGTTCAGATCCATAGAGGCCACAAGCCCGTAGTGATCATCATCCACTTCCACATCGCGGTTTACAAAACCGTTGCCTACGCGGGTAGAACGCACAACAATCACGCCAGACTTTATGGCGCGTTCTATGCCTGCCAAGGCATCTGTTGAAACATTTCCATCCCCCATACCTGCAATGACAATACCCCGAGCCCCATTTTTTACGGCATCATCAATTTGCTGGGCATCCATATCTGCGTGGGCATATACAATTTGCACCCGTGGCAATGTATGATCTGCCGGTAAATCGAGATGCTGCTGAGGTTTGGCTGGGGCAACAAAACGCACGCTTGCTGGATCAACATAACCCACTGGGCCCAGATTAGGTGAGTGGAATGTTTGTAGCGCAGTTGTATGCATTTTGCTCACGCCACGCGCAGATTGCACTTCATCATTCAGCACAACCAGAACGCCTCTTCCGCGGGCCTGCGGGTCTGCCGCTACCTTTACGGCTTCATACATATTAGCGGGGCCATCTGCACTAATGGCCGTACTCGGCCGCATTGCTCCAGTTAAAATAACCGGGCGTGCATCCCCAATCACATTATCCAGGAAAAAGGCCGTTTCTTCCATCGTGTCAGTTCCGTGAGTGATCACAACAGCATCAACTTCGTTATTGGCAAACGCTTGCCGAATACGTTCAGCCAACTTGAACCAGACCTGACTGTTCATGTTCTGAGAAGCGATGTTGGAGATCTGCTCCACCTGCAATTGGGCCAGTTTTTCAACTCCTGGCACACCTGCAATCAACTGCTCACCAGTTACGGCACCGGCATCATAGCCAATAGCAGAACGGGTATCGGCCTTACCGGATATTGTGCCTCCTGTAGCCAGCACAAGCACACGTGGCAAGGAAACCTGCTTATGCGCAACAGGAGGTGCACTGGCCCCTTCTGCGTGGGAAAAAACAGGCATAACAGAAGCTACTCCCAAAATTGCAGCAAGAATAGGCAGACCGCGCACAGAAACCATAAAAGAACACTCTTTCCGACGCAGAGAGATAAGGGAATGCCCTTACCTCTCCTTCTCATCGTTAAAAAACCAAACCTACCGAAAGAAGAACCTTATCCTTCCAGACACAACGTTCATTACGCCTGAGCCTTCACAAACTCAGCATGATATTCCTCAACCATCTTGCGCAATGAACGACCAATTGCGGCATACTGGAATTCATTCAGATTGGCGAGAGATGCACGGGCTGATGGGCGTGTGGTTCCAAACCCTGCGCCGGGAAGCAGCACAATACCAGTTTCATCTGCAATCCGGAACAGAATTTCACCTGTGCTGGCGCGCTTGAGCATCCACTGAGCAAAGTCTTCGCCATACAGAGCACGGCAGGTGTCTTCCAGATCAATCAGCGTGTAGTAATCTACCGCGTTTGCATCTTCTGATGGCGCCACACCTAGTTCATGGTAGAGCGCAGCTTCTCGACGGCGGATAACACTCTTGAGTGTAGCTTTATAACGGCCTTCGTGATCCATGAGTGCAAACAAAGAGAAAAGCACCATCTGAACCTGCTGTGGCGTAGAAAGGCCCGCCGTGTGGTTAAGTGCCACAGCACGACTATCCGCCACCAATCGGTCAATAAACTTCAGATCAGCAGAATCTGTGGTCAGGCTGGAATAACGCTTTGCCAGTGCTGCTTTTGCATCTGCCGGAAGCTGCGCCAAACGTGCATCAATCGCGTTATCCTTGTGCATGCCGATAACGCCAAGACGCCACCCCGTTGCCCCAAAATATTTAGAGAAGGAGTAAACAAGGATCGTATTGTGCGGGCAGATTGCATACAGCGAGCGGAAACCATCAGCAAACGTGCCATAGACATCATCTGTCAGGATCATCAGATCTGGACGATCTTTAACAATGGATGCAATTTTCTCCAGCGATGCATCATTCATTTTGACTGATGGCGGGTTGCTGGGGTTCACACAGAAGAACATTTTAACTGCTGGATCACGCAGCTTTTCCAACTCGCTTTCCGGATACTGCCAATCCAGAGAAGGGTCTGCCTGTACAGGCACAACTTCAAGGCCATATTCTTCAAGCTGTGGAATTTCGATATAGGGGGAGAAGATTGGCATACCGATAGCCACCTTATCTCCCTTTTTGATCAGATTATTCTGCTTGAGCGAATTAAACACATAGGCCATAGCCGCCGTGCCGCCCTCTGTTGCGAAAAAATCTGTGGAATCCAGAGATATCCGGCCCCCCACCATTTCACGCAGCACATATTGGCCAACAATTTTCTCGCTCAGTGTCAGCATACGTGGGGGAGTTGGATAGTAACAGCCCAGAATACCTTCCACCATTTCAACAAGAAATGTATCGGCAGGCAGCCCCATCTGATCGCGCACATAACTTAGGGCATGCCCCAAAAGTGCTGCTTCTTCTTTATCTTCATTGCTTTCAATAAAGCGATCAAAGCGTGCTTCAATGCCTTCAATCCGTACCGTGCCCCCAAGCCCCGGTGACAGATAGGAAAGAGACAGGCGCGCTTCTGCCAAAGCATATTGCCCAAGCAGGAAAAAAGCAGCACGTGGAAGTGTTGCCAAAAAGTTGGGGTTCCCCCGGCCTGCATTTAGCATAACGCGATCAGCCTTTGATGAAGCAAGACTGATGAGCGTATCTTTAAGTTCAAATGGGCTGAGATCACGAAACTTCGAATAGTCGAGTGTCATTATTACGTTTCCTTTTTTTCAGTATTCAGGAAAATGCGACCACAAGTGGTCCAAGTAGCGTAAGCAGTACGTTTGCAACCGCGTAAGTAATGGCAAAGGGTGTGGTGGGAACAGCGTTACCCGCCTTGTTCAGCACTTCACCAAAAGCAGGGTTGGCACTGCGAGAACCAGCCAGAGCACCTGCAAAAATGGCCGTATTATTATAGCGCAGCACATAGCGCCCAAAGAACATGGTAAGAATAAGTGGCACCAGTGTAACAACCACGCCCAAGAGAAAGAGCGTTATGCCATGCTGCATGATAGTGGCAATGGCTTGCTGGCCCGTTTGCAAACCAGTTACGGCCACAAAGCCAGCCAACCCGAAATCTACCAGAAAAGTTGAGGCCCCCTGCGGCATATTCCCCATAACGGGATGTCGGCTTTGATACCAACCAAACAGCAGCCCGGACAGCAAAGCTCCGCCACCACTGCCAAGTGTAAGTGGAACAGACCCCATATGCACCACACCCAAACCAATCAACAAACCAAGGGCTACACCCAGAGAATGGAAAACAAGATCGGTTTTGATACTGGGAAGAAGGATTGTGCCAATTTGGGCTGCTGCCCTCTGCACATCTGCTGATGTGCCAAGCAACGTCACAATATCTCCGTCTTTTACCTGCATGGAGCCCGTAATAGGCACGGCCTTACCAGCGCGGGAGAGCGCAACAAGGTAAACACCATGGCGCACAGCAGCAGAAAGAGACTGCACGCATTGATCAACAGTTTTTCCTATAAAATCCTTACGAGACAAGACAACATCCCGGCGAATGAGGGAAAGATCCAGACCCGGAACTTCACCAATTTCCTGCCCGATGCTCTGCCCAGCGGCCAGAACATCTGGACGCTGCCCAACAAGCAAAATCTGATCACCCGGCAATAGCGGCGTGTCAGCCCCTACTCCGGCTGGTTTACCATTACGCAGCACCTGCTCTACCGTAACGCCAGCGGCCATGCTTTCCACGCTTGCAACAGTCAGATCAGACTGTGTTAAACGGTACGCACGCCCAACAAGATTAGGGAAAGCAGAAACCTCACCCTCGCCCATAACATGCACACCGCCTGCCTGTTCGGCTTCAGCACGGATGGCATCTTCACGGATACCACGCTTCATGAACCATGGCAGAACATTAACGCATAGAAGAATAGGCCCGATGGAACCAAAGATATACGTTACGGCATATCCAACAGCAACATTGCCTTGAAGCTGCTGCACCTGCGCAAGCGGCAGGCCAATTTTTTCCAATGATGATCCTGCCGTGCCAATAATGGCCGACTGGGTAAGCCCACCTGCAGCAAGCCCCGCAGCAAGCCCTTTATCAAGATGGAATATACGCGCAACAGCTACAACGGTAATTAACCCCGTAATAGCCAGCACAACAGCCATCAGAATTTCCTTAAGAGACTGCCGCCCCAAGGAACGGAAAAACTGCGGGCCACTTTGATAGCCTACAGCATAGATAAAAAGAGCAAACAGAACGCTCTTGATGCCAGAATCAATATGAACGCCCACTTGGCTAATAAGCACGGCCGCCAGAAGCGAGCCTGCCACACCACCAAGCTGGAACGAACCGAAACGAAAGCGCCCAATCCAGCACCCTATAACCAGCGCAAGAAACAGAGCCATTTCCGGACACGCACCAAACAGGCCGGATAAAAGAGCAGTGAATGCGTGCAAAATGAAGTTCCTTAGAATTTATTCTATCCGAACTGCGCAACATATATATGAACTCACGCACTTGTAATTGATTCGAGTCAATTAATTTAATTTTATTTTTGTTATTACATTTCATTTAAGTAACAATACTTAAAATATTCTAATTTTATACTTATAATAAATATTCCATTTTTATTTATTTTAGTTTTTACCATTGTTAATATACTAATCTTAAAGTTATTATTTTTATTTTGTTAAAATATAAATAAATAATACATTATTGTTTTCATGAAATAACGTATAAACATAAATTATTTAACTATATATAAAAAAATGCAGATTCATAATTGTCAAATTAAAATAGACAAAAATGTCAAGTTTTCCTTATATACCTGCCACGCAAACCATGAGTAAATAATGTAATTATACATATCTCCACTTAACTTTTACGATAAAACTCATCCTTAGATTCTTTCATCAATCAGCAAAATATTCAGAAAACCAAGATGTATCCGTATGCTAAATTCTCATAATCAATTAATTTCCTGCTTTACAATGAAAAATAAAGTAGAACATGATGACCAAGAGACTGTAAATTCTCACAATACTTTAAAATATTACGTGTCCATCGCTATCAGAGCCATGAAATATTAAATTGAAATTTTATACCTCTGATATGTTTTAAAAAACCACCTTAATCTTCTTTGACGAGGCGTATCATTATGTCTTCAGAAGATCCTGATAATCCGGCTTTATGTATTCCCTATATTGCCTACCGACAAAACCTATTTTGGAAAAAACAGAAAATTATCGCGCAAGATAAATATATTGATGATACTTTTGAGGTGATATCCAGACAATTATTTCGCATTGGCGCTAATACGGATTGCCGTAAATAGTCTCCGGCTGAGGCAAGAATACAATCTGGAGAAATAACAACATCTGTAAAATCGTAGGCACCTGTACCGCTTGCTTGATCATAACAAGGGGGCGCCATCCGTAACCCAAATGCCTGCTAATATTCCGCTTCGGAGGCGCTAAGCAAACTCATGGCGTTGCTCTAATTTACCATAAAGCTCTATCAATCGGACAACATTGACATGTCCTTCTAAACATCGCCCCAATGAAAACACTATTTTTTCTTCTACCTGCATCCAAACATGCCGTGCCTAGAGGCACCAGCAATCTTGCTGATGCCTCCAGTATTTAGCACGAAGTCAGGTGTTTTTATGACTCTGCTGGCCAGCTTTAACATGTTGCTCATGTGTGCCGCCCCGTGTGCCAGAACTATGTTCGCCCGTGTTCCTCTCATCATGCGATGTGCCTGTATTTTTGTGGCTCTGCTTACCAGCTTTTACATGCTGTTCATGCGTGCCGCCCCGCGTGCCAGAACTATGTTCGCCCGCATTCTTTTCAGTATGCGAGCTACCGGTGTTTTTATGGCTTTGCTCACCAGCTTTTACGTGCTGTTCATGGCTGCCGCCTTGATTGACCATTGCGCTCTTCCTTTTTTTGAGATGAGACGGTCTTTTAATCTAGCCGCCAGACACAAAACCTCTCGGTCTGTGTAAAGTTTCAAAAACGGGAAATGATTACAAATATTTTATAAGAAAACCGATACGATACTAAAATAAATAAGATATTTTCTTTATGTTTTGGCGCATTTACTACAATGAATATTCATGATATTTTGAAAAATATGTGAAAAGATTAACTCATTCTCTTACGCGGCTCATGCAGTCAACAGATTTTTATTCACATGGACCGAAAAAACTTACTCTTCCAATCTTCTACCTATTTACGGCGTGTCGTCAGTTAAGCAGGATGATGATTGAGGCGAACTGCACGGCTGCGAGGAAGGTCGATTTCAGTTTATCGTAGCGGGTTGCGATAGCGCGAAACTGCTTGAGTTTATTGAAGAACCTCTCAACAAGGTTCCGTTCGCGGTAGAGAGAAAAATCGGTTTTCCGTCGTGTCGTTCTGTTGCGTTTTGGCGGGATGACCGGGGTAATCCCGCGCTGTATCAGCCGATCGATCAACCTGTCCGCGTCATACGCCTTGTCAGCAAGGAAAGCATCCGGGTCGATGTTTTCCAGAAGTGGTTCTGCCTGGGTGATATCGGCATCCTGTCCCGGTGTGATACCGAGTTCCACTGGATTGCCCAGAGCGTCGCAGATGGCATGGATCTTTGTCGTCAACCCGCCTCGTGATCGTCCGATGGCCTGATCCGTGCCCCTTTTTTGAGCGCTCCGGCACTATGCTGATGCGCCCGGACAATTGTGCTGTCGATCATCATGTATTCGTTGTCGTGATCAGCGGCCAGATAACGAAATATCCGTTCGATGACGCCGCTTTCACACCAGCGGCGCAGACGCCGGTGCACGTTTTTCCAGTCCCCGAAACGGGAAGGAAGGTCGCGCCATGGAATGCCCGCGCGATAGCGATACAGCACCGCCTCCACGAACAGACGGTTGTCCGCCGCAGTGCCGCCGACATAGCCTTCACGACCGGGAAGAAGATCCTTTATCCGCTCCCACTGGTCATCGCGTAAACTATAGCGCCGCATCTGTCTGTCTCCCCAAAAAAACGGGAAAAACAGTCAGCACACGCAGACACAAAGTACAACCCTCACGTGCCACTCTCAGGGCTTAACTGACGACACGCCCTAGCAACTCATCTACTCTTATTGCGCTACAGGGCAGCACAATCGCCCGCACTTCTTACAGAAACCATGGTAAGCTCATGGTTGGAAATCTGTAAAAGAAGATACGGGCCGAACTAGGTTGAAATAAAATCCAAATTCAGTTTGAATAATGCATTACTCATGCAGTCCTGGAGCTTCACGTCCGGTTCGCGCAACGTATTCCGTATATCCACCATCGTAACGGAGAAGCCCTTCTGGTGTAAGTTCCAGAACACGGTTGGAAAGAGCAGCTAGAAAGTGACGATCATGGGAAACAAAGAGCATTGTGCCCTCATAATCAGCCAAAGCTGTAATCAACATTTCCTTGGTTGCAATATCAAGGTGGTTTGTTGGTTCATCAAGCACCAAAAAGTTCGGCGGATCGTACAGCATCAATGCCAAAACCAAACGTGCCTTTTCCCCTCCGGAAAGAACGCGGCATAATTTATCAATATCATCGCCAGAAAAGCCAAAACTTCCCGCTAATGACCGCAATGATCCTTGAGATGCAAGCGGGAAAGCATCATTGAGAGTTTCAAAAATAGTACGGTCACCATCCAATAGATCCATGGCATGCTGCGCAAAATATCCCATCTTGACGCTACCACCAAGGGTAACCGTGCCAGCATCTGGTTCTGTGCTTCCGGTAACAAGCTTCAACAAAGTTGATTTCCCTGCCCCGTTGATACCCAGCACGCAACAACGCTCTTGCCGACGGATCAACAGATCAAGGTTTTTGTAAATCACTCGGCTGCCATATGCTTTATCCACACCACGCAAGTTCACAACAACATCACCAGAACGTGGAGCAGGAGGAAAAGTGAAGGAAAGCGTTTGGCGGCGTTTTGGTGGCTCAATACGGTCAATCTTATCTAATTTCTTAACGCGGCTCTGCACTTGTGCAGCATGAGAAGCCCGCGCCTTGAAACGTTCGATAAATGCCACTTCCTTGGCCAGCATAGCCTGTTGGCGCTCAAACTGAGCCTGCTGCTGCTTTTCATTTAAAGCACGCTGCTGTTCGTAAAACTCGTAATCACCTGAAAAACTGGTGAGCACACCGCCATCAATTTCAATTACTTTATTGATAACGCGGTTCATGAAAGCACGGTCATGTGAGGTCATCAGCAAAGCGCCATCATAACTAGCCAGAAATTGTTCCAGCCAGATCAGGCTTTCCAAATCAAGATGGTTGCTTGGTTCATCCAACAGCATGACGTCTGGTTTCATTAACAGAATACGCGCAAGTGCCACACGCATTTTCCACCCGCCAGAAAGACGGCCTACGTCACCGTCCATCATTTCCTGGCTAAAGCCTAATCCATGCAGAACTTCGCGCGCGCGGCCATCTAGCGCATAGCCGCCTAACTCCTCAAACCGCCCTTGCACTTCGCCAAACCGTTCGAGAATGGCATCCAGTTCATCCAAACGTTCTGGATCTGCTAGCGCGGCCTCCAGCTCGGCCAGTTCAGCTCCAACCTCGGCAACCGGGCCAGCACCATCCATAACCTCTGCCACAGCGCTGCGGCCGGCCATCTCCCCCACATCCTGATTGAAAAAACCGATTGTGATACCCCGATCAATCAAGACATTCCCTTCATCGGGCTCTTCCTCTTTTGTAATAAGACGGAATAGTGTTGTCTTACCGGCACCATTTGGCCCAACTAACCCGATTTTCTCACCTTTTTGGAGCGAAGCAGAGGCATCGACAAAAATGACACGATGGCCATTGTACTTGCTGATAGTGTCAAGACGGATCATTGGGCCTCAGATAACTAAATGGAATAAGCAAAACCGGAGGCCCCTTATTGCGTAACCCTTGCTGAGCGTAAATAGGGAAGCTCAAATTTACATATGGAGGGGCGTAACTGCGCGTAATCTGGCCCAATTACCAAGAATATCAACAGAACAATGAATATATATTTTCTTAAATTGTTTTTGTTATTTTATTAACTATAAAATCACTGGCATATTGTGCCGCAGCGCTAAGTTGCGTGTCCTGCAAATAGATCATTCCTGCTTCCAACTGCATCTCAGGTAAAAATCGTAACTTTGTTTTGGGATCAATAATATCGCGCCAAGCTCTCTTAGCATCGTTACGAAAAGCAGGGTAAATGCATCTGCTAGATTTACAAAAACAAAATCATAATAGTTGGTCGCCAAGCCAGACAAAAGTTGTTGGCACGATGCAAGATTTTTAAGTTCAGAATCAATTCTTCTACCCGCAATAATAAAGCGTTCACAAATAGGATCTACAATCAGACCGCCTTTATTTCTAATGAAACAGTTTATACGTACCAAAGTGTGTTCTCTCAAATGTTGCAAATCCGCCACAAATTTAAAGTTCCTCCATATAATACAAAAAATATGTTGAAAATATTAATCTACTTATATGATCGTGTATATGAATTCTATGCGTTTTTTAGGAGCTTATTGTGCGTTCATCCCGTTCGATCATGGCTCGTCCAGCTAACATCACACGCCCTCTCTTTTTGGGAACAACCTCCATATTCTGCTTATTGGCTGAACCGGTACATGCCCAGAATGAAAGCAGCTCCTTACCTAAACAGCATCAAACCACAGGGAAAAAAGCCCCTTCGACCTCCCGCGCCCGGCAATTAACAGTATCCGATCCGCATCCTGTTGCTGCACAACCCGCAACTGGCGGTACTGAAGCTGTTATTGTGACTGGCACCCGTGAAATTGGCAAAAAGGCACGAGATAGTATTTCGCCTGTAGATATCATTACGGCACGCCAGCTTTCAGAAACAGGCATGCCCTCCCTCCGTGAAGCACTCACCCAACTTGCCCCTTCTTTAACCATGCCAACCAGTGGTTACGATGCAGGAGCCCTTACATCGGCCTTCAGTCTGCGCGGGCTAAGCCCGAATGAAACTCTTGTGCTTGTGGATGGTAAGCGTCGGCACACCACAGCCAATATTTATGCAGACCCCGGCCCTCAACAGGGAAGTACGCCTGTTGATGTAGACATGATTCCACTTGCTGCCATTGATCATGTTGAAATTCTGCGAGATGGCGCATCAGCCCAGTACGGGTCAGATGCTGTGGCTGGTGTGGTGAACATCATTCTTAAAAAGCAGGATCATGGCTTTCATGCCCAATCCCTTACGGGCATCACGGCCTCAAAGGATGGGTTTGAGCAAGGCATTTACATGGATGGTGGCGCAAAGCTGACAGATCGCGGGTATATCCATGTCAGCGGTGATTATGTGCATGAAGATCACACATATCGCAGTGCGCCAGACCTGCGCACGAACACAAAAATCAACAAACTTCTAGGCCAGCCTGAACAAACGCGCGAGACTGTCGCTGTAAAAGCCGGATATCATATACTGGATAATCTGGAAGCTTATGCGGTAGCCACCTATGCGCACCGCCATGCTGAATCCTTCCAGAATTATCGGACAGCCAGCTCTTTGGATAATTACCCGGCTTATGCCGCCATTTATCCAAATGGTTATTCCCCTGTCATGACAATGGATGAAAATGATTGGGAAGTAACGGCAGGCCTACGTGGCGAAATTGATAACTGGCACTGGGATCTGTCATCCGTTTACGGGCGTGATTATGACCGGATCGGAATTGCCAATTCAGCCAATCTTGCCCTTTCAACAGATACAGGCCGCACACCTACAAATTTTGATGCTCAGGGCTACAATAATGAGCAATGGAGCAACACGTTTGATCTCAGCAAAGCCTTCCATATTCCCGGCTGGCCGTATGCTATCAACGTAGCTGGAGGTGCATCCTATCGCTATGAAAGCTACAGTATTGGCACAGGATCTCCAGATTCCACCTATAGTAGCGGGTCTGATGCATTGCAGGGCACAGTAGCTGCCAATGCAGGCAATTATAGCCGCGATGTTATTGGTGGTTATATTGATATTGCCACTCATCTTGCCAAGAACGTGCAACTCGATCTGGCGGGCCGTTACGAACATTATACAGATGTAGGCGATACGGAAACAGGCAAGGCAGCGCTGCGTTATGATCCTCTGCCATGGCTTGGCCTACGTGCGACAATATCAAACGGATTTCATGCCCCCACATTGGCGCAAGAATATTACAGTGCTGTTGCTGTTTCTCCCACAGCGGCGCGCGGCATTATTGCAGCAAACTCACCTGGTGCGCGTGCAAATGGCGCCAGTGCGCTTAAACCAGAACGCTCCACCAATGTTTCTGGCGGTATTGTGCTTGAACCCGTCAAACGGCTGCATATCACGGCAGATGTTTACCAGATAAACCTACGCGATCAGATTCTGCCGGGCGGTAACGTATATGGTACGGATGCTCTTTCTGCCTTGCAAATGAACGGATTTACACTTCCGGCTGATGCCGCCACGTGGGGCAGTTCTCTTTCCACCCACTGGTTTGCAAACGTGGCCAGCACGCGTACGCAAGGGCTGGATATTACCGCCACGTATCCAACGGAATTAAGCCCTACAATAGGCCGTATTGACTGGGATGTGGGTATCAACCTGAACCGCACGCGCCTGACACACCAAAGCAACGCAGCAGATGGCACGCCTCTGCTTACGGCCCAAAGTATTGCCTACATCACAACAGCTTACCCACGTAGCAAAATGATCTGGGGTGGCCGCTTTACCAGCAGTGATGGCAAATGGACTGTAGGCGTGCATGAAATACGCTGGGGGCAAACCACTTCAGAACTTACTGACTATACAGGGCCAACCAATAGCGCCAGCGTAAGCGCTTATTCCTTTACGCAATTCCATAACACGCCCAAATTTGTAACCAATCTGGACATTACCTACCGGGTTATGCCGCAACTGTCCTTTACGCTTGGGGCAAACAACCTGTTCAATGCCCTTCCCTCACGCGTGCCAGACAGTAACCGCTACCTCGGTGTGCCTCAGTATTACATGAGCACATCACAACTTGGTATTAATGGTGGTTTTTACTACTTAAAAGCGGATGTGAGATTTTAGAAATATCGTATCCATCCCGCATCTACGGGGCCATCATGATCTGGCCCCGTAGAAAAATAGCTGCAAAACTATGCTGCACGAAAGCTGTAATGCCCTCGTGTTAGGCTGAAGCACTGTTCGGCATAGAAGCCATATCTATAACAAAGCGGTATTTTACATCAGAACGCAAAACCCGCCCATAGGCCTCGTTAATCTGATCTGCGTGCACAACTTCGATATCACTTGTAATATTGTGTTTGCCGCAAAAATCCAACATTTCCTGTGTTTCCTGAATACCACCGATTGCTGAACCCGCAAGGCTTCTCCGCTTAGCCACAAGGCTGAATGCGCCAATAGACATCGGCTTTTCTGGCAGACCAACAAGAACCATGTGTCCGTCCTGCTTGAGCAACGCAAGATAGGCATTAATATCGTGCTCGGCAGAAACAGCATCCAAAATAAAATCAAACTGGTTGGCTTCTGCTGCCATGGCCTCTGCATCCCGCGAAATAACTACGTGATGAGCCCCCAAGCGTTTGCCATCTTCCACCTTATTTGCAGAGGTGGTGAAAAGCGTTACTTCCGCCCCCAGTGCCACAGCAAACTTTACTGCCATATGGCCAAGCCCACCTAACCCAACAATGCCAACCTTATGGCCACCCCCCACTTTCCAATGCGACAGCGGAGACCATGTGGTAATGCCCGCACAAAGCAAAGGCGCTGCGGCAGCCGGATCCAAATTTTCTGGTACGCGCAGCACAAAACGTTCATTCACCACAATTGCGCGTGAATATCCACCAAACGTATAGGCATCCGTTTTGGGAAAATCCGGGTCTGGGCTATTGTAAGTCCACGTTGGTCCGGCATCGCAGTATTGCTCTAACCCGGCTTCACAAGAAGCACATGTCTGGCAGGAATTAACCATACACCCCACACCCACCAACTCACCCAGCTTAAAGCGCGTAACATCCACACCCACGGCAGCAACTCGCCCGATGATTTCATGCCCGGGCACACATGGGTAAGACGCAGGGCCCCATTCGCTCCGAACAGTATGAATATCAGAATGGCAGATACCACAATGGGTGATATCAATCTGCACATCGAGAGGGCCGCAATCACGACGCTGGAAGGTAAAAGGAGCCAGCGGAGTGGTGGCGCTGGAGGCAGCATAGCCGACGCAAGTAAACATAAAACACCCCTATTAAAACTGAAAACAGGTTTCAGATAACCAGCCAAAACTAACAGAAATTTCCTGCCTGATGTAAGCACATCAACTTGACCTCTGCATTGTCATTTTGGACAGGCACGTAACATCGGCGCTTCCTATGTTGTATGCGCAGCAAAAATCGCTCCCATAAAATGAAATACATATAAATAATAAATTCTTTTTCAAAACATCCATGTTCAGACTATAATTCTCACTCACTAGGCTCAGGACCTGTTAATTTATTGAACTGAGCGAGACGTTGTGATTCACAGGCTTACCAATGGAGGTGAGGCTGTGAGTGAAGTGTTTTTGCTGTCTGAGAGGCAGATGGAGCGGATTGAGCCGTTTTTTCCTCTGGCGCACGGAGTGCCACGCGTGGATGACCGGCGTGTTCTGAGCGGGATCGTTTATGTGATCCGCAACGGCCTTCAGTGGAAGGATGCCCCGAAAGCGTATGGTCCGCACAAGACTTTGTATAATCGCTTCATCCGGTGGAGCCGCCTGGGTGTCTTCGACCGGATCTTCGTCGCGCTGACAGAGCAGGCTGGCCGTTCAAAGCGCCTGATGATCGATGCGACACATCTCAAGGCACACAGAACGGCAGCGTCCCTGCTCAAAAAGGGGCTTTTCCCCGCCATATCGGACGGACAAAAGGCGGCCTGAACTCAAAACTCCATGCCGTGTGCGATGGTCAGGGCCGTCCGGTCCGGCTGCATCTGACTGCGGGACAGGTCAGTGACTTCAGAGGCGCAGACGTGCTTCTGGCAGATCTCCCCGACGAGACAGAAGAAGTCATCGGGGACAGAGGCTATGACAGCAACCGGATCAGGTTATCGCTTGCAGAACGCAATATCACTACCTGTATTCCCCCGAAAAAAAACCGGAAATCAAAGCCGCCTTACGACTGGCATCTGTATAAAAAGCGTCATCTGATCGAAAACATGTTCGCAAAGCTGAAAGACTGGCGACGTGTCGCGACCAGATACGACCGCTGCGCTCATACATTCATGTCTGCAATCCACATAGCAGCAAGCGTCATCTTCTGGCTCAAAGAATGAGTCCTGAGCCTAGATAACCTGTGAATTCAAACACTGTGCTGTAGCAACGTTAAATGCTGCATCAGATCAGGAGTCCACTATGTCACGACCGCCCTTTCCACCTTTTGATATCAAGAGCGCAACACGCAAAGTCCGCCTTGCCGAAGATGCTTGGAACTCCCAAAACCCTGAACAAGTGGCACAGGCCTATACTGTAGATAGTCAATGGCGCAACCGAACGGAATTTATTCATGGCCGTAATGAAATAGTAGATTTTCTAAAGCGCAAATGGAAAACAGAGCATGAGTATCGTCTCATCAAGGAACTCTGGGGTTTTCGCAATACCCGCATGGCTGTTCGCTTTGCGTATGAATGGCATGATGACGCGAAACAGTGGTTTCGATCTTACGGCAATGAGGTATGGGAGTTTAACCCCGATGGCCTGATGCTCCGCCGCTTTGCATCAATTAATGATTTACATATCGAAGCAGAAAACCGCTTGTTTCATTGGCCCCAAGGACGTCGGCCGGACGATCATCCTGAGCTTTCCGATCTTGGACTTTAGCGCCATAAAAAGAGAACGTTTTCCAAACTGCTATTTAATAAATTCGAGTTTCTTCATAAAATGAGCTACTGCCCCACAGGATACTTCTGTTTATGGTTCTGAATTACAGGGTTTTTCATACCCATGGCCTGTTTGGGAATTTTCGTTTCAGTCCCAGCAACAAACATTACACATGGCTTACATGAATATCTAACCGGAGCATCCTAAGGAACAGGTGGTTGTGCTTCTGCATGGTAAAAACTTCTGTACAGCAACATGGCAAAACACAATTCATGTTCTTACTAATCGAGGATATCGGGTTATTGCTCCAAACCAGATTGGGTTTTGAAAGTCCAGTAAGCCACGAGCCTATCAGTTCAGTTTCGGGCAGCTTGCCTGCATGTACCGGAGGCCTGATGCCAATATTGTCGCGTGGAATTCTGCTTTGCTGTACGACATGATCGCAACACAGCCGGTTATCTATGAGCGGCCACGCCTCAAATCCTCTACAACCTTGATGATCGGGGACAAGGATGTGACCGCAATAGGGAGTAATAGCGCGCCCTCCAACGTAAGTGCAAAGTTGAGACATTACCCTGAACTTGGCGGGACAGCGGCAGCCGCCATTCTTAATGCAAAACTGGCTGAATTTCCCAATGAACAGCATACACCCCAGCTACAGTATCTGGAGGTCTTTCATAAGGCGTTTCTAGGCACTCATCTAAATGCTCACAGTCTTCAATAACCGATCCTCACGGACAAAGCGTGGTTTATTATCTGGATTTCACAACCTCTTCTGTTTTTTGGTGCTATTGCTTATCTCGGATAACACGGCGAGAAACGCTGAGAAGAGCACCGGTAAGGGCAAATCCTGTTGCCAGTTCTAGGCAATGAACAGCCCCAGAACTTCCTTCTGACAAACCAAAAACCAGTGCCACCAAAGCTGAGCCCAGCGCCCAGCCCATCGTACGCGCAACAGCTAACATGCCACTGGCCGCGCCACTGCGCGTTGTCGGGCCAGAAGTCATGACTGTAAGATTATTGGGTGTTTGATAAAAACCAAACCCAATGCCGCACAACCCCATCCGCCAAGCGACATCCCAAAATGGTGGGTGCGTAGGCATAATACTCAACATGGTTAATCCAGCCGCCAGAATAGTCAGCCCAATACTGCTTAAAACAGATGCAGGGTGGCGGGCTGCCAACCGGCCAGCAAAAGGTGCGGCCACGGCAACAAGCAACGGCCAAGGCGTAACAAGCAAGCCAGTTGTAACCGCAGACTGATGCATAACTGTTTGAAACAGAAATGGCAGAGCAACATAGGCTAAAATTTGTGCTGCATAGGCACAAACAGATGTGAGGATTGAGAGCGAAAACAGGGGGATGGCTAGAAGATCAAGGGGGAGCATAGGGGCCTTCTGGCGGCGCTGCTGCATATACAGCATAACGGCGCACAAAAAGCCTGTTCCAATCTCAATACCCGCCCATCTGGGCTCTTTCTGCCCCAGCGCATCAACACCAAGAACACCGAGCCCCAGAGCACCAACATTTAGCAAAGCGCCCAGCCAATCAAATGTAAATGAACGGCGCGGGCTATGTGGTGCTACCCGGAGGAAAAGTGGAACCGCTATAAGACCGATTGGTAGATTGATCAGGAATAACCAAGGCCAGGTGGCAATAGATAAAACCGCAGCAGCCAATGTGGGGCCCGTAGCGGCTGAAATAGCAACTGCAAGTGCAATTGTTGCGAAGGCTTTATGCAAAAATTCTCGCGGGTAAACGCTTCTTACGAGTGCGCCGCTTAACGCTGCCATACAGGCACCACCAACGCCTTGTAAAACGCGTGAACCAACAAGAAGACCGATGGACCCGGAAAGCGCACAAGCCAGAGAAGCCGCAGTAAATAGGGCAAGACCAAAAGCGTATACTCTTTTAAGGCCAAGAGACTCAGCCAATGCCGCAGCAGGTAGCAAACTGACCGCAACAGCAAGTTGATATCCGTTAACAATCCAGACAGTCAGCGTTTCGCTACATGAAAGATCTCGTGCAATGGTAGGAAGGGCGATATTGGCAATGGCGCCATCTAGCCCTCCCAATACAATTCCGAGCACAGCGCAAAGCATAACCAAGCGGCGTTGCGTATCGGAAACCGGTTGGTTATTCATGGGATGAAAGCACTATGTTTGTGAGTGTTTGCACGTGATGTGGCTTAAATATTGAAGGGGCCATGAAAGCTACCGGTTTCCTGATCATGCATATGCTGCTGTGAGCCGTGAAAGAAAATACGAGCATTTTATCATATTCGACAATTCGTATTTACAGACAGCACATGTCACATTGCTTCTGTGGCTCATATTTTTAAAGAAAACAGCCAAAACTTGTATCATCTACGATACTGCGCAGCAGGCACGATTTTCCTTTGTGTGTCCCCAAAAATAAATTCATAATGCTACTGTCTTATTCCGCTACTGGAGCTAAAATTCGCAGTGGAAAAACTATGATTCAGCACAATACCATTGTTGAATACGATAGTAAGTGTTTTGCTTTTGTTGTTTGTTCTTGCTCCAAGCATACCCAGACCAACAACATCCTGAGCTATTGAGAGACCATCTTCTCTCCCGACCGTAAAACTATAAACCCAAAACTCATAGCCGTTTTCGTAACCTTTCTGCCCCGGTTCACCATAAATTTGATGCACTTGGGATGAAGTTGTCACGCCATCATGAATATTCTGGTTAACTTCCGTAAGTGTTGTATGTTTTATGGAAGCATCACCCGAAGATGTGCAGGCACCCGTACTGGCAATAATAACCATGGCCACGGCGGTTCTGATGATCTTCATTCTGTAATCGGTCCTTTTAAATGTGTATTTTCTGTATACTCTATTGTGTTGTATCAATACAGATGGTCTATCTGGATGTTACCATTGGCTTGCTAAATGTGATTTTTTCACTAACTCATTCCCCCAGTTCCTTCGCCATGCAGAGTGAGATGACTTCGGTTGTGCCTTTCATGGCCGAGTAGAGGCAATGATCCGGTAGGTAGAAACGTGTGGCGGCTGGGGTGATGTTGAGAATACGGCCCCTTGAAATGAATATTGCACTGATTGTCGCGCTGTTCCTGAACTAGAAATGTTACAAAAATTGTGTGGTCTGAAATATCCAGTTACAGCATGTACAGTTTTGCTGTGTCAGTGCCTATCTGCTCGGTATTTGGCAGACAGAGTGACCCACATTTTTCAGATTGGGCAAAAAGTAGGAAGATAACCCTGCTCTCTCCAATTCTAGAACTTCCTGCTGGCAGTAGTTAACGTTGATAATTATAACAATAACAAAATTTTATTATTTATTTTTCATGTAAAAACGCTGTTATGAAGCAAGCGTTTCTCTCCAACTTCGGAAATATGAAAAAATTTAATACTTTAGAATTGTATTAAAATGGAACGAGCATCCATCTACAAGTTCAGACAGCATCGCTTCGAGACTAGCGCCATGTTGTAATCAACGAGAGATTTCCCCAACTCATAAGAACTGCGCTTTTTAGGAAGGATAATGTCATGCCCAGCCTGTTTGAACCGATTAAATTGGGAAGAATTTACGCTAAAAACAGAATTCTCATGGCACCGCTAACGCGCGGTAGAAGCACCCGCCAGCATGTTCCAACCCCCATTATGGCCGAGTATTATGCGCAACGTGCCACCGCTGGTCTGATCATCTCGGAAGCAACCGGAATCAGCCAAGAAGGTCTTGGATGGCCCTATGCGCCGGGCCTGTGGTCACAAGAGCAAGTGGAAGCATGGAAGCCCGTTACTGCGGCAGTGCATGCAAAGGGCGGAAAGATTGTGGCCCAACTCTGGCACATGGGCCGCATGGTGCATTCCAGTGTAACGGGCCAGCAACCTGTATCCTGCTCAGCAACAAAGGCACCTGAGCCACTTCATACATATAACGGCAAGCAGCCTCCCGAAGTTGCCCGGCCCCTTACCAAGGATGACATTGCCCGTATTCTGAATGATTACGAAAAAGCCGCCCGCAATGCACTGGAGGCTGGCTTTGACGGTGTACAAATTCACGCAGCCAACGGTTATCTGATTGATGAATTCCTGCGAGATGGCACCAACCATCGCTCTGACGAATATGGTGGCTCTCCTGAAAACCGTATTCGCTTTCTGCATGAAGTCACGAAAAGAGTAATCGCCACGATTGGCGCAGACAGAACATCTGTCAGGCTTTCACCAAATGGCAATACACAAGGCTGCATCGACAGCCATCCCGAGCAGGTTTTCGTACCCGCCGCAAAGCTTCTGAACGATCTCGATATTGCATTTCTCGAACTGCGCGAGCCCGGCCCTCATGGCACATTTGGCAAGACCGATCAGCCGAAGCTGCATGCTCCGATCCGCAAAGTTTTTACAAAACCATTGGTTCTGAATCAGGATTACACACGGGACGAAGCGATTGAAACGGTCGCAACCGGTATTGCCGATGCCATTGCATTTGGCCGACCTTTTTTAGCTAATCCGGATCTGGTGCACCGTCTGGAAGATAACCTTCCCCTGAATAAGGATGATATCCAAACCTGGTACACGCAGGGGGCAGAAGGCTATACCGATTACCCACTTGCTCGGTAACCCCCATGCCTTTTCCACTAGAGTAAGGGTTTCACCAGTTCATCCCCGCGTGTGCGGGGAACATGTACGCCCCGCCCGGATGCCATCAGCCGATGCGCCGCCACCAACGCCGCTTCAGTTTTGCCGGAACCCGTCATATCCTCAATCACCACCAGAGTTGGTCCGGCAGGAAGAGACGTAACGTCCAGCAGCGCCTGAACTGGCGAAGGCGTCCTGATATGCGGAAACAAATGTGCAATGCCTTGGAATGGTGAAATGCTTGCGGGAGCAAGCCCCGCATGCACAATCGCACTTTGAGCATGAGGAAGGGCTTTGTTCCAAAAATAGCCTGAAAGATCATCAACATCATCCGGCCTGACATATGGAAACCATTCCTGCCGTGAACCAATCCAATCCGCCTGAACCGTCAACCCAGCTAACTGCCATTCCAACTGGAGTAGATGATCTAATGAATGATAAGGCTTGATAGGAGGAGGACGAAAAACATCAAATAACAGACTAACAAGTTTATGAGCATATGGTGTCGATAGCTTAATATCAGAAGCACGAGTTTGATAATCGTTTACTGAGGCTGGCTGTCCATGATGCCCTGCCACAGCACGCCATAACCGCCTTTTATCCGAAAGCAGCCAGCCTTCCCCTTCGGAATTAGTGCCAAATAGCGGCGCCAGTTCCTCTCGGCAAATGCGATCAAGAAATAATACGCCATCCACGTCATGACGTGATGCCACGACTTCATCAGGACACTCTCCCAATGCCAGCTCTGGCCAGCACTCCGGAACTTTTGCCTGAAAAGCTGGCGTTAGTTTGCCAATATCATGCAAAGCGACCAGCATCCCCAACTGGCGATTGTCCAACCCTAACCGCTGACTACCGGGCAAAAGAATTGCTACTGCCGCCACATCCAGCATATGCGCGATAAGCGGATGTATTGAAGAGTCTTCCTCCAAGCCGACTGATGCCGGGCGAGCCTTACCCCAGAAAAATTTTAGCCCTTTCCCTTCTTGTGTGTCCGACATGTTTCATTCCTTTTTTCAACGATCAGCGATGCAGCTATTCTTGCTAAAAACATAGCGAAATTTACCACGGACCGGCACAAAACCGTTGCAAGTCCAGTTTGGTTGCTGCGCGCTAAGCGGATCTCCCGCTTTCGCCGTCATGTCGGTCTTAAGAAAATCGTTTCAGACGTCCAAAAAACCGACATTGTTTTATCAGTGATCGCCTAATTTTAGTTCTGACAACATTGCATAGTTTCTTAATTCGAAATTCAAGATAGCATTCAAATGACAAGTGTTCGCTTTTTCTATTCAGATCCTATTCCACTTCACCAATGATTTTCACGAGACATCAATTCCCGATGCATGCTTCGTCCTCGACTGGTAAGACGAGCGGCAGCACTGCCCCAGCGTACGGAAAATCCGGCCGCGACATATCCCATCAATATCAATGATCCGCGAATGGCACCGCGATCCGCTACGGGGATGCCATACTCGCCGCTTATCGGTAGAGAGAGAATAAAACGGCACTGTTCTTTTGTGAGATCTTTTGCCGCCAGATAGGGCCTGCCTGCCCCATTCTGGGTGGGGAAATCTATGACATTACTCATGATCTGTCTCTTCAGGTTCACACTGTTCAAGAAATCATAAATTCAACTTGCACACGACAATACAGATCCATCGCAGCTTTCTGTGCACCAATCAGATTCTGAACCGCTATATAGGTTTGCACGTAACTTGCTTCCGGCACGTGCGCTGGCCTGTCAGTCAGCGCCATCGCCATTTCTATCGCTGTATCGAGAAGCGGCCTGAAATGTGCTTCCAGATAGTCACCACGCATCTGGTGGTCTGTTGGTAGATTGGAAACAGTCATCTGGAAAAGATCATAGCCATTCTGCTGCAATTGTTCTTCTTCAGGTAAAGCCGCATCTGTCTCCAGCAAAGAAATGACACAGGTTCGATCAGGCGCCAGAAGAATGATCTTTTCCAGCAAAGGATGAAAAGCATGGGAAGGTGGCGCGATAAAAGGCAATCTCATGGGGCCGTCTTTTCTACACTCTCTGGCACCTGACCACATCGCCTGAGCAGATCACGAAGTTGATTGATAACCGGGAAGACTTCCCGATTGTGATCTCCACCGAGGTCTTTCCATGCAGCCTGTTCCAGCTCGACAATCTCGCGATCTTCAAAGAAGACGCGCTCCGTGAATGCGACCAGTATTGGCCAGGCAATATCCAGTAAAAAAGGCACTTTCAGTCGTTTGATCGACAACAGACCGAAAACACGGTTGGTCAGCTCCTCACGATCCTGCGGCACATAAGATATCCATAACTCCATCACGGGTTCCTCAATCCCTTGCGTTTCAATACGCAGGATCTGGTAAGGATATTGTGTCCTGATGGTCATGACATCCCGGTAGGCAAAATCCCGACCATCACGGCGTCTCTGGCCGTAGATCAGCGCCTCGCTCAAAGGCTGTTTGCCGCCGGTTCGTGCAAAAGTGTAGCGGGCCTCCACAAAATCCTCTCCGTGATCCATTCCGAGGAACCGAGGCTTCATTTTCCCGACCAACCGACTGTGCAAAACCTGATGATTCATATCCATCAGATTTTCATGCATGAAACTGTAATGACAGTTCACCACCTGCCCGAAGCGCCGCGTGCGATAGCGCCTGTCTCTCACCCTTGGAAAATCAGGAAGCGAGGTCGTCGCCGCAAGAGACTGGTCTCCCATGAAAACAAAAATAAGCCCATCTTTTTCGCGGCAGGCCCAACTTTTGAGACGCAGACATTGCGCTTCGGCTGAAACATTCGGCGAAGCACATTGGCCGTCCCGGTTATATCTCAGACCATGAGCAACGCAGCTTATCAGGTCACCATGGACGTTTCCTTTGCCAAGCAGAACCTGCCGATGGGCGCAAAGGCCATCTAGAGCATAAGGAATGCCGCTTTTGGGGCGCACGACGACGATATGCTGTCCTGCAAACCGGACATCGATTGCCTTTTCCCGTCCCAATTCACGGGACCAAGCGACAGGATACCAGAAGTTCGGGTTGGTTCTGACACGTCTTAAATCAATCTGTACCGCGCACGCTGAATGATCTGAAATTTGGTGAAGTTCGTTTTCCATTGCCTCGGCTTTTCAACTGGCTCAGCGCAAAGGAAACAATACAACGCCTCGTCATGGAGCATCGTGTCGTCTCTCACATTTTGTCTGAGCAAGTGTACCCGTTATCAATTATCGGACAGAATGCATGATTGTCCGGTGACTGACTCTGAAGTGTCTAACGAACTAATGCTGTTTGCAGCACAAAAGCGTCATTCGTATATCGGCCAGAAATAATGGGGTCAGCCCCCCTGACCTGAAAAGAGTCCATCGCCTGATTCATCAGGAGTGACCGAGGCATGAGGCAGACAGGCATATATTCTCTCCTCCCTTCGGTCATCCCGCCCGACGGTTGGTGGCTGAGCAATGGCAGGTCTCCTGGCTCACGGATCATGGCCAACTGGTTCCAACCTTCCCGTTCCTATGAGAACAGTGGTCCACGTTCAAAGTGAACGAACCAGCGGCATACCGCCTACAGTTGCGGGAGCAGCCTCCGACTTTGCTTCCGGCCGATTGTCTGACCAGAACATAACGGAATTCCCTATTACCCCGCTTGCGCGGGACCATTGAAGCGTTTGCTCCTGCACCATGCCGCCAAACGCATCCTACGTGCAAGCTGGAACATTCTGGAGCTGCGAAAGGCAGATATCAGTTTTTCGCATGTAGACCGAGACCGGATTGAGCTGATGCCCTGAAAACAAACATTACGCCAATCAGTTTCTGACTGCGTCTTTTCCTGAGACAATGCAGCCACATTAGTCCATGAACAATATTGATGTATTGATGAAATCAAATCATTTCTGCTCACGGGTTCGTTCAGGCATAAAGCTACCATGACGATGACCACCACCGCCTAAAAAACTCAGAAGACAAACTTGGGGACGCCATGCCCCCGTGCCCGCATTCTGGTTTGCGGTGGAAATAGGGATGCAGAACAACAATGATTCAGGATTCGACATTCAGTATCCATCGGCTTCGTTTCGATGAAAACTATCATCCTTCCGACAGAACCCGCCTTACGACCAATTTTGCCAATCTGGCGAGAGGGAAAAGCCGTCAGGAAAACCTGCGCAATGTCCTGCGGATGATAGACAACCGGTTCAATGATCTGGCGCATTGGGATAATGCCAACAGAGATCGTTACACTCTTGAACTTGAAATCGTTTCTGTGGAGATGGATCTCGCCTTTGCAGGCAAAAGCGGCAGCTTTCCTCTGATCGAAGTCCTCTACACAACAATTGTTGATAAAAACGCCAACAAACGGATAGAGGGCCTCGCCGGAAACAGTTTTTCCTCGTACGTGCGGGATTACGACTTCAGCGTGTTGTTACCGGCTTACAATAAAGAAAAAGCCAAATTCAGTGTTCCCCATAATTATGGAGACCTACATGGAAATCTCTTTAAAAGCGTTATGAACTCGTCTGCTTACAAGCAGAATTTTAAAAAATTACCGGTTATCTGCCTCAGTGTCTCGACCAATCGCACCTATCATCGAACGGAAAATCAGCATCCTGTTCTCGGCGTTGAGTATGAACAGCGTGAATTTTCTCTGACAGACCAGTATTTTAAAAAAATGGGAATGCAGGTTCGTTATTTCATGCCGCGCAATAGTGCTGCGCCACTGGCCTTCTATTTTTTTGGCGATCTGCTGTCTGACTACTCTGCTCTTGAACTGATTAGCACCATCAGCGTGATGGAATCTTTTCAGAAAATTTACCGTCCTGAAATTTACAATGCCAATTCTGCTGCGGCTGACTGTTATCAACCGAGCCTAAAACATCAGGACTATTCCAACACCCGCATTGTCTACGATCGGGAGGAGCGTACACAACTGGCGATCTCACAGGGACACTATACGGACGAGCATTTCATCAAGCCATATCACGACATTCTCGAAAAATGGTCTGCCGGTTACGTCGCCTGATCCATCAGAAATACAAGGTTACCTCTCATGAAAACACTCCTCCCCACCTCAACGGCTGGCAGCCTGCCGAAACCCTCATGGCTTGCCAAACCTGAGACACTCTGGTCCCCCTGTAAATTGCAGGGGGAAGAGCTGGTCGAAGGTAAGCAGGATGCGCTTCGCCTGACGCTGGACGATCAGAACCGTGCTGGCATTGATATCGTCAGTGACGGCGAGCAGACGCGTCAGCATTTCGTCACGACCTTTATTGAGCATCTCAGTGGTGTCGATTTCGAGAACCGTCAGACAGTCAAAATTCGCAACCGCTACGATGCAAGCGTACCATCCGTTATCGGCGCTGTAGCGCGTGAAAAACCGGTTTTTGTCGAGGATGCAAAGTTTTTACGCACCCTGACAAAAAAACCTATCAAATGGGCGCTCCCCGGCCCCATGACGATGATCGACACGCTCTATGATGGCCACTACAAAAGCCGTGAAAAACTCGCCTGGGAATTTGCCAAAATTCTCAATCAGGAAGCAAAAGAACTGGAAGCGGCTGGTATCGACATCATCCAGTTCGATGAACCCGCCTTCAATGTTTTCTTTGATGAGGTCAATGACTGGGGCATTGCCACATTAGAGAAAGCTATTGAAGGGCTGAAGTGCGAGACAGCAGTTCATATCTGTTATGGTTACGGCATCAAAGCCAATATCGATTGGAAAAATGCTCTTGGGGAAGAGTGGCGTCAGTATGAAGAGATCTTTCCCAAACTGCAAAAATCCAATATCGATCTGATTTCATTGGAATGTCAGAACTCCCGCGTTCCAATGGATCTGATCGAACTCATTCGTGGAAAAAAGGTCATGGTTGGCGCCATTGACGTGGCCACCAAAACCATTGAGACGCCTGAAAAAGTCGCCGATATTCTGCGAAAAGCACTTCAGTTTGTTGATGCTGACAAGCTTTACCCCTGCACCAATTGCGGTATGGCACCGTTACCGCGTGATGTAGCGCGTGGAAAACTGGATGCTCTGGGCGCAGGTGCGGAAATTGTTCGAAAAGAACTTTCGGCCGGCTAGGTAGCTCTGCGGGTTTCTATCATGGACGGCAGGACACAGGTCTTGCCCTCCATGATGCCAGAATTTCTGGAGACATCAGCAGTCTCACCACGTCTTCCGCGCTGTATAAAGCCAGCGAGAAACGCCCTCGATCCTTTATCATTTTCGTTCCAATCGGCCGGAGCTTACCGTCACGCGTCCATCTGATACGTTCCCGACTGGAAACTCCCAAAGCATCCTGAAGAGTGGCTGGTGTGAAAGGGCGTGTGCAGATTTCCTCCACCGTCGTGATCAATTTTCCAATATCGCGCGCTTTATTGGTCGTGGGGCACGCCATGTCCAGAATGTGCTCGAACCGACGCAGTCGTTTCCGACATTCCTGCTTTCGGCAAACAATAATCCTGTGATGTTCTGAAAGAAAATCCACAAAACGGGTGAGACGTTCGCCCTTTGAAAGGGCCAGACGTTCAGGTGCATGGAGATAAGACAGAATATCTCTGACAAGGGCATGATGTATGGGTCGTTTCACCGTTCAAACAGTATTTTGTCCAGATCAACGGAACCACGGGTTTACACAACACGGACAGCCGAACTGACTTTCCTCATCAGAGACACTGTCCTCCGGCTCATCACATCTCAGAACTGGTTCGTGCTGTAGTTTATTATCACGTGTCGTGGTGGGTGGAACTTCGCCGAACAAACAAGCTCCGTCATCTTGTGTGTGATCAGGCCTCATCATCAGTTCCATAATAGAGCTTGCCAAGCTCGATCGGCGAACGCCCCTGACTGCGGCGGTGAGCATTGGTATCACGCAGGGAATAGACGCAGCCGCAATATTCCTGCTGGTAGAACTTCTCCTGCTTGCTAATCTCGATCATTCGCGCGGAGCCACCCCCTTTGCGCCAGTTGAAATCCCAGTAGGAAAGTCCTTCATAAAGGGATACGGCGCGTTGGCCGCAGTCATTGATCTGCGCCATGTTCTTCCATCGTGAAATACCGAGTGAACTGGTCATCACCGGGAAACCATGCTCATGAGCGTAAAGCGCTGTGCGCTCGAAGCGCATATCGAAGCACATGGTGCAACGCACACCGCGTTCCGGTTCCCATTCCATGCCTTTCGCACGGGCGAACCAGTTGTCCCTGTCATAATCGGCATCGACGAAGGAGATACCATGCTTATCAGCAAACCGGATGTTTTCGTCCTTGCGAAGAAGATATTCCCGCTCAGGATGGATGTTCGGATTGTAGAAGAAGATCGTGTAGTCGATACCCGATGCGGTCATGGCCTCCATCACCTCACCCGAACAGGGTGCGCAGCATGAATGGAGGAGCACCTTCCTGTGCCCATGCGGTGGAGTCAAAATCTGCCGGGGTTTCTCGTTCATCGGGGACTTCCGTTTTTTCCAAAAGGCCTGTCACATTATGAGATGCGTTCGTCTGCATCGGACGCACCCCAAGGATATGGGCAATCGCGTACGTCAGGTCAGCACGGTTCAACGTGGAGACATGAAACTCGTTAATCCCATAGGTCTGCAAGGTACGGATCTGTTCCACCGCCACCATACTGGCAACGATACGACGAAGTTCAGGATTCTTCGCCGTCCCATCGAACAGATGCCTCAACCATGCCGGAACAGTTACCCCACACACAGCCGAGAAGCGCACGATCTGCTCGTAATTCGAAACCGGCATAATGCCAGGAATGATGGGGGCAGTAATTCCGGCCGCCAGACACCGATCCAGAAAACGCAGATAAATTTCACTATCAAAGAAATACTGCGTGATGGCCCGTGTGGCCCCCGCATCAAGCTTGCGCTTGAGGTTATCCAGATCAGCTTCCGGGCTTAACGCTGTAGGATGGGTTTCGGGATAAGCGGCGACAGAAATATCGAAATCCGCGATACGACGCAGACCGGCAACAAGATCACTGGCATAGATATAGCCACCCGGTCGCGGACTATCATCAACAGCGCCTGCGGAAGGATCGCCACGCAGGGCCACGATATGATGAACACCAGCATCCCGATAGCAACGGGCAAGATCATCTACGGCCTCGCGGGGCGCACCGACACAAGTCAGGTGGGCGGCGGGGATAAGGTCTGTATTCCGCTTCAGACGCAACACCGTGGAAAGAGTACCGGCCTGCGTGGTTCCGCCAGCCCCATAAGTGATCGAGACAAAGCGGGGTGCGAGAGGCGCCAGACGCCGGATACAGTGCCAAAGCCGTTGCTCCATTGCGTCAGTTCGCGGTGGGACAAACTCGAAAGACAGAATTGGGGTTTCGGAATTACACGACAACAGTCTGTCGATACGCTTTTCCGACAGCCAGGTGCTCAAAATGCCTGTCATGTCAGCCGGAAGTTCTCACCGCGTTCAACTTTTCCTTGAAAATGTCGGAAGAAAGATTGAAGCCACCGTTCGATCCACTGTGAAAGTGGTCGTGAATGTCGTTGGAGACCATGGTCTGCATCCGCATGAATGAATGATTGATCCTTCATAGTAGAAGTTTATAAAAATGAACTGAAATGATATATTTTTATGGCTATATGAATTTCGTGCATTTATCGGACAAAACATGGGCATTCTGGAACGCAGCCATCTAACAATCATTCGGGAAGTTGCACGGGAAGGTTCGCTGACGGCTGCCGGAGCGCGTCTGAATCTGACCCAACCAGCACTCAGCCATTCTATCCGCAAGATTGAACAGCAGCTTGGTGTCAGAATATGGCGGCGGGAGGGGCGATCCCTTGTTCTTACGCAGGCTGGTGAATGGCTTTTGTCTCTGGCAAACCGTCTGCTCCCTCAGTTTGAACTGGCGGAAAGCCGTATTGAACAATTCGCCAATGGCGGACGCGGTACATTGCGCATCGGAATGGAATGCCATCCCTGTTATCAGTGGCTTCTGAAAGTCGTTTCACCCTATCTGGAAAGATGGCCCAAGGTCGATGTGGATGTACGACAGAAATTCCAGTTTGGCGGGATCGGCGCGCTGTTCAGCAATGAAATCGATATTCTGGTGACCCCTGATCCACTGTATAAACCCGGCCTGAAATTCACGCCGGTATTTGACTATGAACTGGTGCTGGCTGTGGGGCCGGAACACCCCCTTCGGAAGGCAAAATTTGTTTTACCAGAGCAGTTGGCAGATGAAACATTGATAACCTATCCGGTTCCGTCCGAGCGGCTCGATATTTACACGCAGTTCCTGCAACCAGCAGGGATTGGACCACGACAGCAGAAGCAGATTGAAACAACGGATATCATGCTGGTGATGGTCAGCCATGGAAGGGGCGTTGCAGCACTTCCTCGCTGGCTTGTGGAAGAATACGCCACGCGCTTTGAACTTCATCCCGTAAAACTTAGCAAAAAAGGCATTGCGAAACAGATATTCCTTGGCCATCGGGAAACCGATGAAGATATTAAATACCTTGAAGATTTCATAAATTTTGCTTCAGAAACGGGAAAGTAAAGGGCTTGTGTCGATAAGTTAAATCTGGTTTGTCTGTTTTTATGACACAACAAGTTATGACTCGTTTCCAGTCAAGAGCGCTGCTTTTCTGATCAAAAAAGAGTGTGTATAGGCTCATGGGGATAAGACCCAAGGAGCTATTATGACACTTCCAGATGAAGCCATTTTTCGGAAAGCAATGTCGCATCTGGCCACAGGCGTGTCTGTGGTAACAGCCAAAGGTGTTGACGGAGAACATGGTGCTACAACCAGTGCTCTACTTCAGTCTCCATGGAACCGCTTCCGCTACTGATTTGCCTGCATCGGAAGAGTGCGGCTTATCGTGCAATTACGGAAGCAGAGACATTTGGCCTGAGCATTCTCGGTAACGATCATAAAGACATTGCATTGCTGTTCGCCTGCCGCAATGCTGATAAATTCAATTCCGAAATAATTGAGCATGCTGCTGATGGAACAGCTTACGTTAGGATACGCGCGGGATATGCTGCGGCGAATTGCGCTGATTAAAGCCGCGCAATCCCTGGGTATCTCTTTAGCGGATATTACAGCCATATTGGCTGCGTTTCCGCTCACTGACAAAATTTCCGCCAAAGATATTGATCAAATGGTACGGAAATGGTCTGTAATGCTAGATGGGCGTATTGCAGGACTGACAAAACTCCGTAATCATCTTGATAAATGTATCGGATGCGGATGCTTGTCCCGAACCGATTGCCCCTTGGTCAATCCTTCAGACTGTCTTTCCAAGAAGGGTCGCGGCGCGGTCATTCTCTCTTGATCATTGAGTTCATTACATCAGGGATTTCTTCGCATATAACGCGTCTATTTCTTAACTAAAATACGGCGGATCGGGAGGATTACATGGCACGCGAAAACTTGAATGATTTGACCGCTCTGGTCGCTGTTGCACGGGAAAAAAGTTTTACAAAAGCTGCCGCGAAATTAGGCGTATCACAGTCGGCACTCAGCCATACCATTCGTCTTTTGGAAGAGCGCCTTGACTTGAGATTGCTGACCCGCACGACAAGAAGCGTTACCCCCACAACTGCAGGACAGCAACTGATCAGCGGCATTGCACCACATTTAGACCAAATAGAAAATCAACTGACATCATTAGGAGAATTAAGAAATCAGGAATCTGGGAATCTTCGAATTACAATGCCTGATGATGCTCTGGCTTACGTTGTCCTGCCTAAGATAAAAGAATTCGTCCAAAAATACCCCAAAATCAATATAGAGTTTGTAGCAGATCTTAAACTTATTGATATTTTTTCTGAAGATTTTGATGGAGCAATTCGACTTGGTGAAAATATAACAAAAGAAATGACATCTGTCCCTATCACACCAGATATTCGTTTTGTTGTGGCTGGATCACCTGAATATTTTTCAAAAAATCCCAAACCGAAACACCCAAAGGATTTATTAAATCATAATTGTCTGACTTTACGGCTTCCAACGCATGGTCGCATTTACGCATGGGAGTTCGAGAAAAAGGGGAAAGACATAACCGTGAAGGTAGAAGGATCTTTAATTTTTAATAGCATCTTTCCCATTCGAGATGCCTGCCTGGAAGGCTTAGGTTTGGCTCATATGCCTGAAATGGTAGCACGAAAATACATTCAGGAAGGACGCCTCCTGCAGGTTCTAGAAGACTGGTGCCCTTACTGGTCCGGGTATCATCTCTGCTTCCCCAGACATCATGAAAATGTTGCTCCACTCTCTCTTTTTATCGACGAAATGCGCCTCAATAAAAACAATACTTAAATTGTGACAACAAACCCCATTTTCAAGTTTGGAAATGGGGCCGTATTAAAACTAATATTACATTAGACTTCATTTTAATATGGCGACGCGCACTATACTCCGCATTTGTAGATGCGGTTTGCCATTAACGCGCTGAGTGACGCTGCTATAAGAATGAGTGCGCTCACACCAAAAGTAGCACGATATCCGCTGCCGTCGAAGAGAATTCCCCCGCAGGTTGCCCCCATGGTAATAGCCAATTGTACGACCGCAACCATGAGCCCACCTCCTGCTTCCGCATCATTGGGAAGCGTTCTCGCCAGCCAGGTCCACCAGCCAACAGGAGCAGATGTCGCAAACAGCCCCCAGATGGTAAGAATGACGGCAGACATCACGATCGACTTACCTAGGCAAAGAAGCCCGACAGCCAGCAACGCCATAATAAATGGAATGATTATAAGAACCGGATAAACGCTGTTCTTCAACAACCCACCAATCAACAGAGTTCCAACAAGACCGGAGACCCCTATCAGCAACAAAATAAACGACAGAGTGGAGACGTTGACGTGAGCAACAATTTCAAGAAATGGTCTTACATAAGTAAACAGGCTAAATTGCCCCATAAAGAAAAGGCCTGCTCCCGCCATACCAACGGCGACCAAAGGCTTTTTGAGCAACCTGAAAACGTTTGGTGACGCATGGGTCTTGCCAGACGTCATGGACGGCAGACTTACCAGTTGCCAAAGGAAGACAATAACAGCAACTGGAACAACACAAAAAAATGCTCCACGCCAACCGATCAGACCGCCAAGAAAACTGCCTGCAGGAGCGGCGATAACGGTTGCCAGGGCATTTCCGCCGTTCAGAATGGCCAGAGCCCGTGGAACATGATGTTCTTCGACCAACCGCATGACTGTAGCAGCCGACATCGACCAAAAGCCGCCAATGACCACCCCGATCAAAGCGCGGCCGAGCATGAAAATGAGATAATTTGGTGCGACGGACACAACGCTCCCGGAAACAATCATCACACCAATTAGCCCCAACAGGAGCCACTTGCGATCGAGCCCTTTGGTCAGGGAAGATATGAACAGGCTCGTCAATACGGCAAAAGCACCAGAAACTGAAATGGCCTGCCCGGCCTGCCCTTCACTGATCTGTAAATCAGCTGCAATCGGGGTCAAGAGACTGACGGGCATAAATTCTGATGCAATGAGAGCGAATGCGCCGAGAGACATGGCGAGCACGCCACTCCACGAGCCAGATCTCGCTTCTGGCTCCACTTCCACATCAGGTGATATGTCAGATACTTCTTTCATTATACCTCAACTGAGCGGCCCACTTTCGGAATATAAAGGCCATTTTTTGAATGATTCTGTATTTTCTTAAGTATATTGTGAATAAAAACGAGAAATAATTTTAATCACAATAAAAAACTCATCAAGAATGTGCTGAATAAACCAGATGACGTGCCAGAACTAGACCGTATAATATCATGATCAAAATGAGCAGATTTCATGAATTAGACTAAGATCCCGCCCAGCAGCATTCATGAAATATACTCATCTCTATATTCTAAATATCGCCTCTAAACCCAAGCTTTTTACATCGCTATAATGGTTGAGTCAGGTGTACCAGATGAGTGATTCTCAGCGGCAAGATCACAGCGTATTTTGTTTCTACAAAGCTCGGTGAGCCCGTCTACTGCGTAAGTCGGTCTGAATGTGTCACCCACGTTACGGGTTTTCGCAAAGGTTTCATCTCCAGACGGGAGATAATGTAAATATGAAAATACGTCTGACACTTGGAGAGCAAGTAATCTTTGCTGCGTGGCAACACTCAAACTACTTAGGATTACCATAAATGATTAAAGATAAAGTCGTCATCATCACGGGTGCATCATCGGGGATCGGCGAAGCCACGGCAAAGCTACTGGCCGCAAAAGGGGCAAAAGTTGTCCTCGGTGCGCGCCGGGAAAGCCTGCTAAAACAGATCGTGACCGACATTGAAAAAGCCGGCGGTCAGGCTGCCTATCAGGTTCTGGACGTCACGAAGCCATCTGATAACGAACGCATCGTACAATTCGCCAAGGACACGTTCGGTCGTGTGGATGTCATCTTCCTGAACGCGGGCCTCATGCCCAATTCTCCGGTTTCGGCACTCAAAACCGATGACTGGAACAGGATGGTCGACGTCAACATCAAGGGCGTCCTGAACGGCGTCGCAGCCGTCATGCCATCTTTTCTGGAGCAGAAATCCGGACAGATCATTGCAACGTCATCCGTTGCTGGCATCAAGGCCTATCCGGGCTTGAATTGCCCCGGGTTTTGTGGAGACGTTTTTTATCTGAACTATGCAGCTAATGCATGTGATTTTTGTTGTGCATAAAAGCGATCCTCAGCTTCTGCCGGGGGGATGTTTCCAATGGAGGACAGAATGCGGCGATTATTGAACCAGTCGACCCATTTAAGTGTTGCCAGTTCAACCGCGTCCCTGTTTTGCCATGGCCCCTGCCGATAGATGAGTTCGGTTTTGTAGAGCCCGTTAATGGTTTCCGCCAGAGCGTTATCATAGGAATCTCCAATGCTTCCGACTGAGGCAACGAGGTCTGCTTCAGCCAGTCTTTGCGTGTAGCGAATGGACACATACTGACAGCCCCTGTCAGAATGATGGGTCACTTGCCCCTCGGGCTGCCTCTGGCACAGAGCCTGCTCCAGGGCATCCAGTACGAAGTCGGTATGGGCAGTGGACGAGACGCGCCAGCCCACAATCATGCGGGCAAACACATCAATGATGAAGGCCACATAAACAAAGCCCTGCCAGGTCGAAACGTAAGTAAAATCCGAAACCCAGAGCCTGTTGGGGGCTGGAGCATGAAACTGGCGCTGCACCAGATCCTGTGGGCAGGGACGTTGTGGATCAGACCGTGTGGTTCTGATCCCCTCGCCACGAATGACACCTTTCAGTCCCATCTGGCGCATCAGCCGCTCTACCGTGCAGCGGGCGACATTTCTGCCTTCGCGTCTGAGCTGATGCCAGACCTTACGCGCTCCATAGACACAAAAATTATCGTTCCATACTCTACGGATTTCGTCGCTCAGCTCTTTGTCTTTCTGGCTGCGCACACAGGGATTTTTCTGTCTGGCAACGGTTGCATAATAGACAGATGGTGCAATCGGCAGGATCTTGCAGATTGACCCGACACCATATGTCTGCCGGTGCTCATCAATGAAGCGCGTCATGGCCTGAACCGGCGGTCGAGTTCCGCCTGGGCAAAATACGCAGAAGCCTTACGCAGGATTTCATTGGCCTGCCGCAATTCGCGGTTCACTCGCTCCAGTTGCCTGATCTTCTCTCGATCAGGCAGGTCACTCACCGCAGATGCATTGGCCCGCTCATGCAGACGGGTCCATTTTGACAGCGTGTCAGGGTGAATATCCAGCTTTGGGGCGATCACCATCACCGCAGACCACCGCGAAGGATGGTTCTTCTCTTCCTCCAGAACCATGCAGGCTGCACGTTCACGAAATTCAGGCGGAAAACGCTTCGATTTATTGCTCATGAATTCTTCTTACCTCACGGGTCTTTCTGTCTCCACAAAACCCGGGGCAATTCACGTCCGATGCGCTGGAACTCGGCGAGGATCTGATCATGATCGGGAAACTGCTGGGTCACCGGGATCTCAAATCGACCGCACGTTACGCCCACCTCAAGAAAGAGCCCATCCAGCGCGCGGTCAAAGGGATCGACCTAAAAATTTCTGCTGCCCTTACCCTACCCAGAGAAACACTGGAGGCTACGATTGATTAGCCTGCGTCACGCAAAGTGGTGTCAAAACGATTAATGATACCCCGACCGTGCAAGCCTCTGTCAGACTTTCGCGAAACAATCAAGTCGTCTTTACACCAGTAAGAATAAAAGAGAACAGCACCGTCGCGTCCAAATCATAAAGAAGAGAAACGACGACGATATTCAAAACCACGAGACCGCTAGAATTATACAAGTAATATTTTAAATATACATCATTAATATACCTACAAAGGCGTAATCCATTCTATAATTCCATGAGACACTTGATATTTACTTCAAGGCGTTCCCTATCCTTAATCTCACATTCCCATATAACATGGACGCGCCAACCTAACTTCTGCAATGCGATCAGCGTCTCTTTATCTCGCACGCGATTACGTTCAATTTTTTTTGTCCAATACTCTGTGTTGCTTTTCGGAATCCGTGCTCCTCGTAGACAATCATGCCCATGCCAAAAGCATCCATTCACAAATAAAGCCAATTTTCGACCTGGAAAAACCAAATCTGGAGAGCCAGGAAGATCTTTACGATGGAGCCGAAACCTGTATCCCATTGCATGGATAAGCTTTCTTACCACCAACTCCGGGCTCGTATTCTTCGACTTAACTGCCCTCATAGTTCGTGAACGAACAGGATCTACTTTCATCCATCAAATTCAATTCTGAGGCTTGGGTCGCTCTCGCACTCGGCGATAATTTTATTATAGCGATCGATAATATCCCTCACTGCTGTCTGTCTGGCGTCCCGTTCAAACGTGCTCCACTCATAAACATTCGTCGCCAAAAACTGCTCGATCTCAATAATATCGAGGCGATCGTCTACTCCAACCTGCTTGGCGAGCGCTTTGGCACCACCCACCCCATCTTCCGTAGTCACAATAAGAGGACGTAAACCGGAACTGAGATTGTCCTGGCATTTCCGAATAAGCGCTTCTCCAGGCGCAGTTGTGACATGAATAGCCACGTCTCCGATCAAAAAATCTCCTGAGCGATTAGACGGCGCATCCGCAACCGAAAAACCGTGATGAAGAAGACTCCCTTCTGTGATCACATCTAGCTTGGCTCCTACCAAATGCTGCATAACAGCACCCGCATACATAGTGCCTGAAACTTCGCGTTGACGTTCGACGGCCTGCGCCAGAAGGTCTCTTACACAAGCCCGTAAAGAACGGGATGGATCAAGTTTAAAAGTAAACGGAAGAGCATCAAAATACGCCTGAGCACGCTCTACCCAATATTTTTCCGCAGCATCTAAATCCAATAAATTATGAGAATGCAGATCGTTTAAAACATCAATGTAGGCATTCATTCTCTCCATATTCCCTCGACTGGTTCTACCCCCTTCACTAGAGAGAATACGCTCAATGCCATGGTCTTTAAGTATTTTTTTTACCGCCCCACCGCCCAATCCGGCGACTTGCCCACCTTTTGTTGTTACGAACGAATTTTTATCTAACGGAAATTGCTTCGATGCCGCATTCCTCGTTAGGATCAGAGCAAGAGATAAAGACCCTTTTGACAAGCCAATATAATCATCGTCAAACGCCGCCAATACTGCTCGTTGTGATAACATCATAAATCTTTCTCAACTCGTCGAATTGCCGTCATTTCTGAGACCTGTTCTATCGTGCCAGCATGTCGCACAACTGTCTGACGCATCAACTCACTTCCTCGCATTTCCATCCGAAAGTCGACATGATGGATTTCCTCGGCATATCCACCAAAAGCAGCATTAAAAGCCGCGAGAATTTCAACTTCTCCAATATCCCGTCCTTTAACGAAAGGAATAGAAATTGAAGGGATATTCTCAGGAAACAGATAGATACACGGAGGAGGCACACAAAAAGGACCAAGATTCGTCAACCGATCACCGTCTACGGATTTTGGACAAGGTCTACCAATTGTCGCACAAACCATATCCCACAACAGCACCCCATCCACCTGCTGGTTCCGCGCAATCATTTCAGCGCTAAGACGTGTGTGAATGCCCGACCAAGTGTTTCGTTGAGGATCTGCACCAGGATTGGAACAGATACTCCAGATCACAAACTCATCAGCGAGTGGCGGTCGTTCAAAAATATTCGTGTTATTCCCATCAAGACAGCCCTTAAGGTCAATAACAGCAACACGTCCACTATTTAGACGAACAATATAATCATTACGGTTTGCATTATCTGTCAGATCCCATCCAGCAATAAAACCGCCGTCTTCCATATGATTCAGCGCATGCTGAACAAACTCTCGTTTGCCACGCATAGTGGCCGAAAACTGGCCACGGACACGCTCTATCGCGCCACGAAACAAACCAGACTGATAGAACTCTCGCTCATCCAAACCATGGTCGCCAAGTTTATGCGCTTCTGTTTTAAGTGTTTCAGCAAACCTCTCGATTTGATCGCGCAATCCCTTGTTCTGTTTACAGGGAATAATGGTCATGCCGCTTCCTGTTTCCCTTCGGAAACCATGCCAAGTAACGGTTCCAGGATATGCTGCGCCAGATGACGAACGACAGGCACAGCTACGCCATCCCCTGTCAGGTGATAAGCTTCATTATAATTCTTAGGCAGCTTGTAATGATCTCCAAGCCCCATCAACCTTGCTGTTTCACGAGTGGAGATTAGCCGCGACCGAACCTTCCGGCCGTCAACAACAATAATTGTCTGACGGCTTGAACCTCCTGCCGGCGTCCGAAGACAACCTGCGATATCGTCAAACCGCACTTCAGCACGCTGAACTTTCGCCCCGTTTTCATCAAGACGTGTTCGTCTATAGATGGCTCCCACCATACGCCTGCCCGCACGTTTTGCAGCATTTACTTTGGCGAGATTGGTGGCAGACATCATCGAAATCAATCTTTCGGTTTCGCTGGCTGTATGCCAAGACACTCCAGTAGGCGCCTCCTCAATCAGATCAGCGAAAGTTGTATGCCGATGCGATGGAGTAGGAATATTCCACCACAAAAATTGAGTTTGCGCCTTTTTTGATATTCCCTGAACAGCCCTCTTCAATCCATTGGTGTGAAACGGGTCAAGCGGTTCAGGAGATAACAATGAAGGATGAATTTCGACATCCTTATGCACCCCGATCATGAACAAGCGAGGACGTGACTGGGGCACAAACAATGAGGCGTTGATTACGAGCGCTCCATACCGATATCCGGTCTCGACAAAAGTCCGACAGATAGCGTCGAAATCCTGTCCCCCATGAGACGTCAGCGTGCCAATGACATTTTCAAGAGCTATAATTTTCGGGGCTCTTCCCTCTGAAACAAGCTCTCTCACGACATGCCAGAAAGGATAGAAGGTGCCAGAACGCTCTCCTTTAAGACCTGCGCCCCCTCCAGCCAACGACAAATCCTGGCATGGGAATGAACCCCATACGAGATCTGCAACACCAGGTAAGTCTTCAACACGGACATCATTGACGTCCCCAACCCGCAATTCTCCTCCTGTTCCCCAGTTGGCCTGATAACTCAGGCCTTTTTTATGATCAAAATCATTGGCGAACAGACACGTCCAGCCGCCCCCCAGTCCCGCACGGGCCATCCCGCCGCCAGCAAAAAATTCGTAAAAACTAGGCATTGGCTGTAGACCTGACGTCATCTTCTTGTAACGACACCACCTCACGCGCGAGCTTTTCTTCAATCGCTTCCGCTATCCAAGTGTTACGAGACACTCTTCCAGCCCTTTTTGCGCGCGCGTCATCAATCGCGCCAAACGTCTCCGTAGAGAGGCGCAGATTGATCCGGTCCATCGCGCGAACTCCCGAATTTTCTGTAGCATGGCTCATGGCGCCATGGTGGCGCCAAATCGTATCTATGTCCAGCCCCATGTTCTCTAAATGTTTTCATCCATAAACGCATGCTTATTTCTGCGTTCAATTTTACGACCCTCACATTACAGCTCCACCTGGTCGCAACGCAGAATGTCGTTTTTTGGGAGCATTGATCACACGCATTGACATCCGCCTTGTGAGTGATATTCACAATAAGACAATTGGATATGAGGAAATTATGAGCGACGACTTAGTAGGCATCAACGAAATTGCAGTAATGGCAGAGGTCACAACTCAAGCGGTAGCTAACTGGCGAGTGCGCTCTTCCGACTTCCCTCTTCCGATCAAAGAGCTCGCGTCTGGACCGATCTTTCGCCGTCCGCAAATTAGTGCATGGTTGAGGCGCAATAAACGCAAGTTAGGATCTCCAAAAATTCTTTCAACTTATTACGACCGCCTCAAAAGTTGTCGGGATGATGATAAAGCACTCGCAAAGTGTATCGAGGAAACGGTTACTTCTCTCGAAACAGAAGCAACGTCTGGAGACCGTCCGGGCATGTTGCTCGGTAAAATTCAATCAGGAAAAACACGTTGCTTTGTCGGCGTTATTGCCCACGGTTTCGACCGAGGTTTCGATATGGCCATAGTACTGACAAAGGGCACCAAAACTCTTTCAGCTCAGACAGTTCGTCGCCTTGAAACGGATTTCAAGGAGTTTATTGAAGACGACGAATTCCTTGTCCTTGATATTATGAATCTTCCTGGCACGCTTCGTCGAAGCGAACTACGACGAAAAATTGTAATTGTCGCCAAGAAACAAGCGCGAAACCTTGATCGCTTGATAGAATTTATTAGTAACCACAACGATCTACGCAATCGTAAAGTATTGTTAATTGATGACGAGGCTGATCTTGCCAGCGTCCGTTTCGTCCGAAAAAAGGGTGATCAAAATATTAGCCAAGGCACCATTGCTGATCAGATAGACCAACTTCGTCAGATGACACAGGGCATCGCCTTTTTGCAAGTGACAGCCACACCATATTCCTTGTACCTGCAGCCAGAAGGATATGAACACGCCGCTGATGGATCGACCTATGTATTCAAGCCCAAGCGCCCCGCATTTACAAAATTATTACCAATTCATGCTGGATATGTTGGAGGCGATGACTATTTTGGCTCCTTTGACACAAAAGACCCACGCTCCAAGCTTCTCGTAGAAGTGACTGAACAAGAACAAGACGCTCTACGCCGAGCAGATAGACGTCGTATTAGCGAGCATAACGTCCTTGAAAGTGACAACGTAGCAGGCCTACGTCGCGCTATCATTACGTTCATAGTTGCGGTCGGTGTTCGGCAATGGCAACAGCGAGAAGCTGGAGATCGACCTAAAAAATATGCAATGGTGATTCATAATGATATCCAGAGGGCAGCTCATGCGTGGCAAGATCAAGTAATTGATTGGATATTCTCGTCTATTGTTAACGCAGCGGAGAAAAATCCAAATCATCTACGTCCGTTATTTGATAGAGCGTTTAATGACCTGAATTCCTCAGTGTCTGCAAACAAAGGACATATGCCACCTCGCGTTGAAGCCTTTGATGCTTTTATTGACGCTCTCCAGAGCGACGACGTGGTAGTTGAAAAAGTAAATTCAGATACAGATGTTATGGCTCTCCTTGATAATAATGCTGAACTAAAATTACGCACACCTTACAACATCTGGGTTGGGGGAAACATTCTCGATCGTGGCATAACTATTCCTAATTTAATCTCGTTCTATTATGGCCGCAATCCGAAAACTATGCAGGCTGATACAGTACTTCAACATTCGCGTATGTACGGCAATCGTGATCGAAAGGATTTGGCCGTCACGCGCTTTTACACTTCGCGCGCTGTTTATGAACGACTTTATACGATTAATTCTCTAGAAAACTCGCTTCGGAATGCTTTCCGAAAAGGTGCCCACGATGCGGGTGTAGTCTTTATTCAATCAGACACTGATCGCCGGGTTCGCCCATGCGCGCCAAACAAAGTATTACTAAGCAATGTAGTTACAGTTTCACCTGAATACCTTCTTCTTCCGAGTGATTTCCAGACCAAAGGTGGAGAAACTATGACTAGATTACAAAAAAAACTTGATCATCTAATAAAAAGAGAATGGCGAGATATCGACGGTTTTGTTTCTGTAGACCGAGACACTATCGTTGCAATTATTAACGTTATCAAAAAAACTATGGTTTTCGACGCTGTGAGTTTTGAGTGGAACGCTATGCTAGGCTTGATCGATTATTATACAGATGTCGTAAAAAATAGCGACAATCGAATTCTCGTTTGGGCGGAAACTGGTAGAAAGCTTTCACGTGCTGGATCAGGTGACAAATCCGGTCGTTCTATTTTAGGTACTTCTCTTCGCAAAAAAGTATTAGATGAACCGCGCTCAAAGCCGGCATTGATACTACTCCAGCAAGAAGGAGGGAGAGATCTCGGGTGGACAGCACATAAATTTTGGTGGCCGTTGTTTGCAGCCCCTACCGACTCAGAGCCATGCATATTTGCGACGAAAGTTGCAGAATAAGAGCGACACTTATTACATCACGAGATATTTCGCAGTTGCGGGCATTGTAAGCTGGTGGCAATTCTTGTCATCAGCAGATAGAGCGCCGGGGTCGTGAACATGGTCTGAGCCTGGCTGACGAGCAGGCCACCGATCAGCGCGATGCCCAGAGGCTGGCGCAGTTCCATGCCGTAGCCGCCCATCATTACCAACGGCAGCGCGCCGAGGGCGGCGGCAAAGGTGGTCATGACGATCGGTCGCAGGCGCAGCAGGCACGCCTCACGGATAGCCTCGCGCCCCGTCATGCCCCGTTCGCGTTCGGCATGGATGGCGAAATCCACCAGCAGGATCGCGTTCTTGAGCGAGATGCCGGTCAGCAGCAGCATGGTGATCACCGCCATGCCCGAGAACGGCAGCCCGAACAGGTCGAGTGCCATCACCGCCCCGATCCCGGCCGAGGGGATGGTGGAAAGAATGGTGAGCGGATGCCACACGCTTTCATACAGCATGCCCAGTGTCAGATAGACGGCGAGCACAGCAGCGACGATCAGAATCTCACTGTCATGGGTGCTTTTGCCGACGTCTCCTTCATCACTCTGTAGTTCGCCGTTGATGGTTTCCGGCAGATGCTGGTTCCGCCACTCCTGATCGATGATCGCCTGCACCTGTAACAGACTGACCCCCGGCGTGAGTTCCAGCGCCAGCGAGGCGGAACTGGCGTAACCGATATGGGTGACCGCCACTGAATTGCCCCGGGTTTTGTGGAGACAGAAAGACCCGTGAGGTAAGAAGAATTCATGAGCAATAAATCGAAGCGTTTTCCGCCTGAATTTCGTGAACGTGCAGCCTGCATGGTTCTGGAGGAAGAGAAGAACCATCCTTCGCGGTGGTCTGCGGTGATGGTGATCGCCCCAAAGCTGGATATTCACCCTGACACGCTGTCAAAATGGACCCGTCTGCATGAGCGGGCCAATGCATCTGCGGTGAGTGACCTGCCTGATCGAGAGAAGATCAGGCAACTGGAGCGAGTGAACCGCGAATTGCGGCAGGCCAATGAAATCCTGCGTAAGGCTTCTGCGTATTTTGCCCAGGCGGAACTCGACCGCCTATGTGGACGGCCGTTTAAGCGCAATACCTCACATTGTTCTCCCGATGTCATTTCTAAAACGTATTATTCTACCGGCTGGATGATGAATACCGATTTAACGTGAAGACCCGGTCAGATGCGCTCTTATGTCCGGCCTGTTTATGCGACTTTATGCGCTGGCCATCATGGGTGTGCGCTCACGTGTCAGGCACCAATCTGGTATCACGTGCTCAGGGGCACAGACGGTCGAACGGTATGGCCTGAACTGTTGCTGAATGACTGTCTTCCCATCACGTCGGTTCGTACATACTGCCGGATCTACCGGAGCAAGCTCCGGTGTCCATCGTTCTGCTGGTGCAGGTCAGCCTGCTGAAACACTGACACCAGCCGGACGATAGATCTCTTTACGTGACAACAACGCCCAGATGATACGAGCCATTTTATTGGCAAGTGCAACTGTTGCCAGACGCCTTGGACGACGCGCCATGAGTTCGCATAGCCACTGACCCGCAGCGCTATCCCACTTATGGGCACGATGAAGCATGGCCGTCGCACCAAGAACCAGCAACGTTCTTATCTGCCGATTGCCCGTTTTGGTAATCCTTCCCAGACGGGTTTTACCGCCGGTAGAATGCTGACGAGGCACAAGCCCCAGCCAGGCGGCAAAATGGCGCGCAGAGGCGAAAGAGCCAATATCCGCGACCGAGGCGACAATCAGAGAAGCCGTTATGGGACCGACCCCAGGGATGGTCATCAACCGACGCGCATCGTCATCGCTTTTTGCACGCGCCCGGATCTGCACTTCCAAAGCATCAATGCTCTGAGCGACCTTTTCATAATGCTCAAATAACAACATGGCACTCTGCTTCATGGCAGCAGGCAGGTCGGCTGATGTCTCTATTTTTGCCATCAGTTCTGGCAGATGGCGTGTGCCCAGAGGGGCTATCAGCCCGAACTCGGAAGCAAGAGCCCGTAACGCATTACTCAGCATGGTCTGCTGTTTGACCAGAAGAGCGCGGGCAGAATGCAGTGACAAGACACCTTGCTGCTCTTCGCTCTTGATCGGAACACACATCGTATCAGGATGAGTCGCCGCCATGCAGATCGCAGCCGCATCAACAGCGTCATTTTTCTTGCCTTTTTTGACAAATGATTTGACCCGATCAGGAGGAACCAGTCTGACATCATGACCAATCCTGCTGATCACCCGTGCCCAGTAATGAGCTGATCCGCAGGCTTCCAGAACAACTTCACATGGGTCAAGTTTTGCAAAAAATGCTGAAACTTCACTGCGACCAAGCTTGCGCTTGAAAACGCACTTTCCAATTGCGTCAGCCCCATGAGCCTGAAAAACGGATTTGGCAATATCAAGGCCAATTATGCTAGCTTTCATACGGGCGGTCTCCTCCTGATGGTCAGTGAACCTCCATCATGGCACATTGATGCCGCAGGGAGGCCGTCCACCCCATCTGGTTCAGGCCATGACGCGCTTCATTGATGAGCACCGGCAGACATATGGTGTCGGGTCAATCTGCAAGATCCTGCCGATTGCACCATCTGTCTATTATGCAACCGTTGCCAGACAGAAAAATCCCTGTGTGCGCAGCCAGAAAGACAAAGAGCTGAGCGACGAAATCCGTAGAGTATGGAACGATAATTTTTGTGTCTATGGAGCGCGTAAGGTCTGGCATCAGCTCAGACGCGAAGGCAGAAATGTCGCCCGCTGCACGGTAGAGCGGCTGATGCGCCAGATGGGACTGAAAGGTGTCATTCGTGGCGAGGGGATCAGAACCACACGGTCTGATCCACAACGTCCCTGCCCACAGGATCTGGTGCAGCGCCAGTTTCATGCTCCAGCCCCCAACAGGCTCTGGGTTTCGGATTTTACTTACGTTTCGACCTGGCAGGGCTTTGTTTATGTGGCCTTCATCATTGATGTGTTTGCCCGCATGATTGTGGGCTGGCGCGTCTCGTCCACTGCCCATACCGACTTCGTACTGGATGCCCTGGAGCAGGCTCTGTGCCAGAGGCAGCCCGAGGGGCAAGTGACCCATCATTCTGACAGGGGCTGTCAGTATGTGTCCATTCGCTACACGCAAAGACTGGCTGAAGCAGACCTCGTTGCCTCAGTCGGAAGCATTGGAGATTCCTATGATAACGCTCTGGCGGAAACCATTAACGGGCTCTACAAAACCGAACTCATCTATCGGCAGGGGCCATGGCAAAACAGGGACGCGGTTGAACTGGCAACACTTAAATGGGTCGACTGGTTCAATAATCGCCGCATTCTGTCCTCCATTGGAAACATCCCCCCGGCAGAAGCTGAGGATCGCTTTTATGCACAACAAAAATCACATGCATTAGCTGCATAGTTCAGATAAAAAACGTCTCCAGCTGCATAGTTCAGATAAAAAACGTCTCCACAAAACCCGGGGCAATTCAATAGCCGCTGCACCTGCGTCAGAATGAAGAGTTCCTGCCGTCGGGAAGCGGCTGGGTGTTGCCGTGTGGCCGGTCTAGCCGGAGCAGTTGCAGCATGTCGTTCTCGTCAAGTTCAAAATCCCACACAGCCAGGTTCTCCGGCAGGCAAGTGGCCGTAGCCGTCTTCGGCAAGGGAACCAGCCCTTGTTTACGGTGCCAGCGAAGGACGATCTGCGCGGGCGGGCGATCATGCATGGTGGCAATCGACAGCACGACGCGGATATTGTCCGTTGAAAAATCTGCTTCGTCCATTTTAAGAATTTGGGTAGTGCATCATGCGACTTTCTCGAATGGCTCTCTTGACGCTGCCGATATCTTTGTAGCCATCATCAATGGCAAGTAAAATTTATAATGGTCATGTCTGCTATATGGAAGACAATTTGACCAACTGTATGACCGAGATGAGGCGACTGCCGCCTGTCAGTTCTCTTGTCATTGAGCAGACAGGCAGCTTAGGGGGGGAACGGAAGGTCTGCTTTTGATAAGGCTATCGGTAAACTGGACACTCAAATGGACGACGCTCGCTAAGATATTGAACCTGTTCGAGGCCGTCCCAGAAACTTGCCGGAATCAGGTATTTGGTTACGGAATAATTAGGAGTTAAACGTTTAATTGAGTGTACGTGTATAAAACATACTCAGTTTGTTAAGCATGACCGATTTCTCTCTATAGTGCGATATTGTTGCCGCTCACTACACACACACCGACGCGAAAAGTTCTTTTGAAGGCAGAAAAAGCTGTAATCGTCCGTGACGTTGGCGCTGGCGTAATTATCGCGTCACAACGGGTAACTGGAGCTAATAATGATTCGGCAGAGGTTATTACAAGACAAGGTGCTTTGCATTTTCTGTGATAATGAAGTGGGCACTCGCACTAAACCTGAACATATTCTGCTCGACGCGTTAGGTGGGCGAATGACGACCAAATGGGCTGATTGCAATCACTGCAATCAATCCTTCGGTGGGACGATCGACAAGGTTCTGCCTGAGCAGTTACGCATGCTCCGCAACATGTTCCAGATGAAAAGCGGGAGCGGTCAACCTCCACCCGGTCTGTCGAAAATCCTCTCATCGACCGGAACGATCACTCTCGATTCTCGTGGTAGACCCAAGCGCGTTGGGGGTAAACCATTCACTATCACACCACTGGGCAACGAGCGCTATGATGTCAGTTTCAGCGTCGATAGCATGGAGGAATTTAGGAAATATGTTGCTCATGCTGCAGCGGCTATAGGCGTAACCGAGGATCATTTCTGGGCCAAAATTGAGGGACAGTACGCTTCCTTTCAGAACGAATATCCCGGCACACTTCACTCTCGGATCCAGTGCGGCGGTGAGGAAGTCGTCCGCTCGATGGTAAAATCTAGCCTAGTCTTGCTGGCAACCCGTGTTGGGACGATGCCTTTAAAAGGCGCGGCTTTTGCCCAAGCCCGTGACTTCGTCGTCAAGGGGAGCGAAGACTTCCTGCAATGCTTCACCGCTGTAGATGCTCGTGATTTTCCTGAATCTGCCTATCAGTATTTTCTGGAAAACCATGGGCCGATGTTCAATCTCATTTATGTCAGAAGCGATGATTATGGGCGAACTCTTGCTTATTATCACGCATTTAACATTGCTTCTTGGCAAATGGTGTTGGCTGAGAAAGGTGGGCCAAGAAATATTGAGATCGGGCTCGCATCCGATCCACTCAATCCGGCACGTTGGGACGGTGATCTGGCCACCAAGGTGTCACTCGATTTCGACTGGCTCAACGCACCCGATGGCAGCAGACTCAATGACGTCTCGCTTGCGCGCGTGTCAACAGTTCTCAAGCTCCATCAGGATGTAAGCCGGGAACGAATTATCCAAAATGTCCTCAATGATGTCCTGGGACACTATTACGATGAAGGTGATATGATCGAGATGGATGAGAAGGGCAGAGCAGCCATAATCGAGATCAGTCAGAAGTTGGTCGCCGCGTTGATGCAGATTCCTACCAAGGAAAAATTTCTATTGAGACGGTCAAAACAACCTGGAGCAGAATAGTCCTACCTAAGGCCTAATAGAGAGAGGTGGCTGGTTCAGACGGAATCTGTGTGCCTGTTTCGCATTTTCCGAATAGATAGGCCGCTAAGGGGGGGGGGAAGCGGCCTGTCCGGTTTCGGAAACAGCCTTCAGGAAGCTGACATCCGTGATATAAGGTTGTGTCACCTAATTCGCGAGCCCTTCCGCGCGCGACGGATTTTTTGATCCGACGTCCGCAGCGTAATTACTCGTCTCTACCAGTCCGGTTCAGAGCGATGGCAGGCGGCTGGGAAGCCGCGTTATCCTCCTCTCCACTCCTTCCTGATCAGGTCCAGACCCTCCTCATATGTCGTTACGGAAAACTCTGGGAAACGGCGTTTGAATTTTGTTGAGTCGAAAAGATTGTCCTGCTCATAACGGGGCAACAGTTCTCTGATTTCCCGCGCCTGTTTTGAGAGAATGCCCGCGATGATCAGTGGCCATTTACCTATAACCGAATAGGAAGGCGTGCGGCCGAAAATCCTGTTCGCCATGGTGACGAATGTCTTATAGGTCGGTCGATCATCACAGCATGGCAGATGCCAGGTCTGGCCATAAGCATCCGGCGTATTACCCAGAGTTGCAAGAGCACGGCTCGCATCAGGCGTCCAAATTAGGGTCCGACGTGTGTCGTCACGGACAGGGACCAGTGGCCTTCTGCCTGCTTTCAGCCTGTCAATGATCAGAGCGTTGGTGAAGCTCTGTGTTTTCCCCGGACCGTAGAATTCCGGTGCGCGGGCGATGAGCACCGGAATGCCTCCCTGTGCCATTTCTTCCAGCACCATGGACGCCATTGCGGCGCGCACCCGTCCTTTCCGACCAACCGGGGCGAAGCGCGTTTCCTCAGTCTGGATCTGGTTGTTCTGAGGATACATGTACGTATTGTCGAAATAGGCAAAACTGGCCCCCGCCGTCCGGCACGCTTGCAAGGCGTTCTTCAGCATGACCGGAAACTGCTCTTCCCAGAGCGTGCTGTCAGGGGGAAGGCCGGCTGTGAAATAGACAATCCGGCTGCCTTTCACCGCCTGCGCCGTCTGCCCTGCATCAAGCAGGTTCGCCGCCATGAGCGTGTCATCGTCATTGACCTTGCGGGGATTGCGGCCCACGAGCCGCAGGCCGCCTGTATGATGCTGATGCAATGTCCGCGCCAGTTCCGTAGCGATCTGGCCATTTGCGCCCAGAATTGTCTGCATGTGGGGCTGCCTCCGTGGTGCCGAGCAGGTTTGCCCATATAACGCTAACGTTGAAGTTAGGTTGAATGTCAAACGACAGATTGACCTTCAACCGGCCTTGAACGTTACAGAATGGCCGTCCGAGGACCTTGCCGCATGAAAGGGACAAGCCATGAGCCGCCATATCCTGCACGTCGCCACCAATATCTCGCATTTTGACAATCCCGCACATCCGACCGGATTGTGGCTGTCGGAACTTACGCATGCCTGGGACGTGTTTGCCGCCAGAGGTTATGAGCAGCGCATTGTCAGCCCCAGGGGGGGCAAGGTTCCACTTGACCCGCGTGCGTTGAAATGGCCGATGCGCGATACCTCCTCCAGAGCCTGGCTGGCCGATCCGGCGAAGATGGCCCTCTTATCTGTAACGGCCTGTCCCGCAGACATCAATCCGCAGGATTATGATGCGATTTACTTCACCGGCGGTCATGGCGTGATGTGGGACTTTCCGAACAGTGAAGGCCTTCAGGTCATCACACGCGCAGTGTGGGAAAAGGGTGGCATTGTTTCCGCTGTCTGCCATGGATATTGCGGGCTTCTGAATACCCGGCTTGAAGACGGTTCTTTTTTAGTGTCCGGGCGCACAATCACCGGATTTTCGTGGACTGAGGAGAGGCTGGCGGGCGTCTCCGGGGAGATACCCTACAACGCGGAAGCTGAAGTGAAGGCGCGAAAAGCGCTTTACGAAAAAGCCCTTCTGCCGTTCATGTCCCATGTCGTGGCGGATGGAAAGCTGGTGACGGGCCAGAACCCCTTTTCCGCCAGAGCGACCGCAGGAAAAGTCGCGTCGCTTCTGGGAAGGCTTTAAGGCGAAACAGCTTTTTTGCTGCGCCCTCTGCTCACGGACAGACGACGATCCGTCCTGTCCAGAAGGCGCACATCGTTAGGCGTGACGTCCAGATTGTCGGAAGGTCCCGCAAGCACATTCGTCAGGACACGATGGGCGTTAGCCGCGCAGTCCATGTCTTCGGGGCGCGCCTGAATGTCCTCCACCAAACGAAGGAGATGCGCCTTGCTCTGGGTCAGACGTGCCTGCAGCGCCTCGATATCCGCAATCTTGCGTGTCAGTGCGTCCATGAGCGCATCATGGTCCCAGTGTTGCAGATCAGAGGGTAGCAGGGTGCGGATTTCATCCAGCGTAAATCCGGCCCGTTGCGCCGTTGTGATGAGCCCCAGAAGCAGCACGGCCTGTGGTGGGTAGGTACGGTATCCGTTGGAACGACGATCAACCGCTGTCAGCAATCCGATGCGCTCATAGAACCGGATTTTTGACGTCGTAAGACCGGTTTTCTGGGCCAGTTCTCCAATCTTCATCATCAGTCTTCTGTTACAAATTCATCTTGACGTTGAACTTATGTTCAACGTTAGCGTCTGAGCATTATCAGTTTTGAATGCTCAGGAGAAGTATCATGTCATTTGTCACGACACTCGACGGTGTAGAGATTTTTTATAAAGACTGGGGACCGAAGGATGCACAGCCTATCGTTTTCCATCATGGCTGGCCACTCAGCGCCGATGACTGGGACACGCAGATGCTGTTCTTCCTGAGCAGGGGCTTTCGCGTCATTGCGCATGACCGCCGTGGTCACGGACGATCTGCGCAGGTGAGCGACGGTCATGACATGGACCATTACGCGGCCGACGCATCGGCAGTTGTGGAACATCTCGACCTGAAAAACGCCATTCATGTCGGGCATTCGACAGGGGGCGGACAGGTTGCCCGCTATGTCGCGCAATACGGTCAGCCGCAGGGACGGGTTACCAAAGTCGTGCTCGTCAGTTCCGTGCCGCCTTTGATGGTCCAAACGGATCGCAGCCCGGAAGGCGCACCGATCCAAGTGCTGGACGGCCTGCGGGCCGGGCTTGCCGCCAACCGCGCGCAGTTCTTCCTCGATGTCCCGACCGGACCGTTCTACGGCTTCAACCGGCCGGGTGCGGAGATCTCGGAAGGCACGATCCGCAACTGGTGGCGGCAGGGCATGATGGGCAGCGCCAAGGCGCATTATGAAGGTATCAAGGGCTTCTCGGAAACAGACCAGACCGAAGATCTGAAGACGATCACGGTGCCGACCCTCGTCCTGCAGGGCGACGACGACCAGGTGGTTCCCTACAAGAACGCGGCTCTGCTCCAGCATCAGTTGATCGCCGGCAGTGTGCTGAAGATCTACCCCGGCTATCCGCACGGCATGCACACGACCCATGCCGACACGATCAACGCCGATATCCTGGCCTTCATCACGGGGTGAGGGTCTCCGCCAGATCTTCGAACGTGATCCCCCCGCCCTGCCACTCCAGTTATGGACAGCAAAAGGGGCAAACTGTCCTGACTCGACAAGGCAAGGTCACACCCTGAAACAGGCGACGGGATACCTCTCTCCACTTTCACGCATTTGTGAGAACCGACAAAAACGCGCCTGATTACTTTTCCGTTTGTTTCCTATGTGTTTCCTGCGCCACATTTCAGGCAACAAAAAACCCGCCTCAAGTGGGCGGGTTTACCGTGTGATATCAAGGACTTGAGATGGTTGCGGGGATAGGATTTGAACCTATGACCTTCAGGTTATGAGCCTGACGAGCTACCGGGCTGCTCCACCCCGCGGTTGTGATTGTGTTGAAATTTGTAGGGGTAGTAAGTTTTGGAAGGGTGGATTGGAAGACCTGGCGGCGACCGACTTTCCCGTGGCTTAAGCCACAGTATCATAGGCGCTGGGGGTTTTCACGGCCGAGTTCGGGATGGGATCGGGTGGATCTCTCCCCGCCATGGCCACCAGGTCATCCAGTCCACCCTGTAAGGGTGTGTGGAAGACGGTTGGTAGAAGAAGTAGGCGTATATATGGATGATTTCTGTGCACGGGCTGTCCTTTTAAGGGGACAGTAAGAGAGTGAGCCTATTGGGTGATTAGGACCAGTTAGCTGCACGTGTTACCACGCTTTCACACCTGGCCTATTAACGTGGTGGTCTACCACGACCCTCAGGGAGACCTAGTTTTGAGGTGGGTTTCCCGCTTAGATGCTTTCAGCGGTTATCCCTTCCATACTTAGCTACCCGGCGGTGCCGCTGGCGCGACAACCGGTGCACCAGAGGTATGTTCATCCCGGTCCTCTCGTACTAGGGACAAATCCTCTCAAGTCTCCAACATCCACGGCAGATAGGGACCGAACTGTCTCACGACGTTCTAAACCCAGCTCACGTACCACTTTAATCGGCGAACAGCCGAACCCTTGGGACCTGCTCCAGCCCCAGGATGTGATGAGCCGACATCGAGGTGCCAAACCTCCCCGTCGATGTGGACTCTTGGGGGAGATCAGCCTGTTATCCCTAGAGTACCTTTTATCCGTTGAGCGATGGCCCTTCCACGCGGGACCACCGGATCACTATGGCC